>CBIMZH010000707.1:0-1840 GCA_966248255.1 uncultured Cellvibrio sp. | reverse complement strand
CGGCGTAATCGGCGGTGGCAATAGGGTTCCACTGGAACTGGTTGCGACCCACCATGTCCGACTGGCAGCTGTAGCTGGAGGAAGTTGGCGTGTTTACCAAACAGCCATCGGTATAGCCAACGGATTCATAGCCATCCACGCGCGATTTCATTTGGCTGGAGGTCACCCCCACCAGCACACCAAACTTGTCATCCCAGGTATTGCTGTAAATGAATGAACCCTTGGGGCTGTACTCTTTGTTGATGTCGGTATAGGCCTCTTTCAGCGAGAAGCGAATCTGCTGACCTGGCTTGTCAAAGGGGCGCGCCGTGCGCATATCCACATAACCGGAAATACCGCCCTCTGCCTGGGAGGCATCGGCAGATTTGGCTACGGAAAGCTTGGAAAACAACTCGGTGGGGAACATGCCCAGGTCGACTTCGCGACCGCGGTTGCCATCGCCCAGAGCACCGTCCGAGGCCACGGCAATATTGTTGCCATTGAGGTTGATTTTGGTGAACGAAGAGCCGAGGCCGCGCACAGAAATTTGCAGGCCCTCACCGGTCACTTCACGGGCAATTTTTACCCCGGGAATACGGTTGAGCGATTCCGCCAGGTTTTGGCTGGGCATCTTGCCCATATCCTCGGCAAAAACCTCATCGGAAAAGCCCTGGGATTCGCGCTAGGCATCCAGCGCGTTTTGCAGCGCGGCGCGATAACCGGTCACGGTAACTTCTTCTACATTGGCTTGACTGTTGGCATCCTGCGCTTGTGCAAAACCTGCGGCGACGGCCAGGCTCAGCACACTCAGACGAAACAGTTGATTGCGGTGTTTTTTCATGTTGATTTCCTAAGCTTTTATTATGGGGTGGCGAGCCTGGCGTCCAGCCCACTCCTGACAACCGGAGCCTGGCAGCGCGCTTACCCGCCAAGCGGGCGAATAAGTCGAACATCTATTGATCATCATGGCGATGATCTGCTCTTAATTTAATACTTGTATACATGTCGACGATAAAACAATGCTACAACTTGCATACTAGTGCATTAAAGTAGATTTTTTATCTTGTGGTCTGAGCGGCCATAGTTATCCGCTATTGCCCTACCAGCCCACCCGGCGCCAAGCCCGCATCAACCTGCAACTAGCCCCCAGTCACCGCCCCAGGGCCCCCAGCTAACCCAGGGAGTTTCCCCCGCAGAATTGGCTCAGGATTCAGGACTTTAGTTGTGTAAAAGGGTAGAATGCCGGCCATATTTCAACCGCGATTTGACCTTTACTCCATGATCCCACGCATAGACCAAACCTCCCCGGTGCAGGCCAAGTACCTGCGTTTTATCGAAACCCTGCGCACCCGCGGTTTTGCCGGCGACCTCAACCCGGATTACGCCAACCGCACCGTGTTGGCGACTGACAACTCCATCTATCAGGTACTGCCCCAGGGTGTGCTCTACCCCCGTAACAGCGAGGATCTGGTACTTATCGCCAAGCTCAGTCAGGAAGCTGAGTTTCAAGGCATAGTGCTCAGCCCCCGTGGCGGCGGTACCGGCACCAACGGCCAGTCGCTTACCGACGGCCTGGTAGTGGACACTTCCAAGTACATGAACCAGATTCTGGAGATCAACGCCGAAGAGCGCTGGGTGCGGGTGCAGTGCGGGGTGGTAAAAGATCAACTCAATGCGGCGATCAAACCCCACGGGCTGTTTTTTGCACCCGAACTGTCCACCAGCAACCGCGCCACTATTGGCGGCATGATCAACACCGACGCCTCCGGCCAGGGCTCCAGCCGCTATGGCAAAACCCGCGACCATGTGCTGGAGCTGACAAGCGTATTGCTCGACGGCAGACTCTGGACCTCCAAAGCGA
>CBIMZH010000706.1:0-1844 GCA_966248255.1 uncultured Cellvibrio sp. | reverse complement strand
TGGGCTGGCCGGCTTATTGTTTTAATAACTGGGCTGGACGGTTTACCAAAGGAGATAGGAATCGACACTTAAGGGGGATTTCCAGCCGCCAGGATTGGGCGCCAATTAAATCATATAAATACGCATATTGGCAGATTTAACTGATTTTTCACTGACGCCCGGATTCCCCCGTGCTAGTTTGGGCGCCTTTACAAACTGCCCTTTATGTGGGGTTTGGCATTCATCTTTATTAGCCGCGAGCCAAACAATAATTATGCGCAAGGATCTACTTAAAAACCTGCTGTTCTGGCCCCTACTCTTTTCCAGCCAACTACTGGCCAGTGCATTGGCCAGCTGGCACCTGCTGGCCCAGTTTAATTTTGCCTATCCGCTGGGCTACCAGCTGCTTAACCTCAACGCCCATATTGGCGAATATGCACCGCTCAACCGTTTTAAACAGGGTTTTGAATTTACCAGCGCCCAGGAGCACTGGCGTTTGTTTGGCGAAATTTGCAGCGCCATTCAACACCAGGGCGAAGGCCTGGCGGCAATCAGTTACAGCCTGCCCAACGGCCAAACAACGCCGCTGATGCACAGCGCTGAAATTATTCATCTGCAGGATGTGGCCAATTTAATTAATGGATTTTACTGGGTGGGCGCTATAGCCGCGGTGGTTTGGGTGCTACTGGTGTTTATCGCCAAATTCAGTGGCTGGGCCCTGCCCTCAGCGCGCACAATTTTGCTCGGCTTTGGCCTGGGCACAGCGCTTATAACAACAGTGATTGTATTGCTCGGCGCTAAAAAAGTGTTTTACTGGGCGCACACACAAATATTCCCCGAAGGCCATCAATGGTTTTTTTATTATCAGGATTCGCTGATGACAACCCTGATGAAAGCGCCAGATATTTTTGCCTTTATCGCCGCACTCTTGCTGCTGCTATTAATCGCACTTTGGCTGTTAAGTTTTTGGGGGATGAATAAATTGCTTAGCAGCGCAGCACCAACTACCCCTGTGCAAAAAACTGTCGCCAACAAGAAAAAAGCAAAGCGCTAAAAAAAGCAAAGCGCAAAAAACTAAGCGGGAAAAAACAACGCGCGAAATACAACGCGCAAAATACAAAAAGGCGGCCACCTTCATCAAATCATTTGATTCCAGTGCCGCAAGCAAGGAGAGGTTAACAGGCAGCGCCTAATGGCGCTGCTGTGGCAGTCATTTATTGATTAGCAATTGATTAACGAATGTTGCCGAGAACGTTTATCAGTTCACCATCGGCAGTGTCACCACTCAATTCCCAGAAGAAGGCGCCGCCCAGGTCTTGTTGGTTTACGTAATCCATTTTGCCTACCAGTGATTGCGGCGTATCAAAGCTCCACCAATCGCTGCCGCACTTGGCATAGGAAGTACCAGCAAAGGAAACAGTGGTTGGACACTTGGTCTTCAACACTTTGTAGTCTTCGATACCGGCTTCATAGGTACCCGCCGCAGCGCCAGTGGCAGAACCACCAGGAGTCGACTGAGTTACACCCGTCCAACCGCGACCGTAGAAACCAACACCCAGCAGCAATTTGCTGGCGGGAATACCTTTGCTCTTCAGCAATTGAATGGCGTTGTCACTGCTGTAACCGGCAATGGGCATACCTGCGTAGTCATAAAGTGCAGAGTGAGGCGCGGTTGGGCCAGTTTTATCCCAGGCGCCGAAGAAGTCGTAAGTCATGGGCATGTAGAAATCTACATACTGGGCAGCGCCAGCGTAGTCAGCGGCATTGATCTTGGCAGCGCCTGCACCAATTGCAGAAGTTACCAGAGCACTGCTACCAAATTTAGCGCGCAGCGCAGCCATCAGATTGCGGTAAGCATCGAAGCC
>CBIMZH010000705.1:0-1845 GCA_966248255.1 uncultured Cellvibrio sp. | reverse complement strand
TTCCAGCATCCCTGTATCCAGTTCATCTCTATCTAGTTCATCCCAGGTCAGCTCTTCAGTTTCCAGCTTATCCAGTTCAAGTTCGCTGGCATCAAGCTCAAGTGTTTCCAACTCCAGTCTTTCCAACTCAAGTCTTTCCAGCTCATCGTTACAAAGCTCCTCGCTAGCCAGCTCCTCAGTGGCCAGCAGTTCATCCTTTAGCTCTTCCAGCAGCCCCAGCTCTTCGCTTAGCTCATCCTCGTCCAGTAACTCTTCGCTGGTGAGCACTGGCGGCGACTGGCTGCATGTAGAGGGCAATCGGGTGGTGGATAAAAACGGACGCGCGGTCTGGCTAACCGGTGCCAACTGGTTTGGTTTTAATGCCTCGGAGCGGGTTTTCCACGGGCTGTGGAGCGCCAATCTGCATACCATGATGCAAGAGATAGCCGACCGCGGAATTAATGTGATTCGCGTGCCCATCTCCACCCAGCTGCTCTACGAGTGGAAAAACGGCATCTTCCTCACCCCCAACGTCAACACCTGGGTGAACAAGGATCTGGAAGGCCTTAACTCGCTGCAGATTTTTGACAAGGTGCTGCAAGTGGCCGATGAAAAAGGCATCAAGATTCTGCTCGATGTACACAGCGCCAAGGCCGATAACTCCGGCCACGTCTACCCGCTCTGGTACGACGAGACCTTTACCGAGGCGATTTTTTACGAGACTTGGGAATGGGTGACCGAGCGCTACAAAAACAACGACACGCTTATCGCCTTCGATTTGGAAAACGAGCCCCACGGCAAAGCCCATGCGCAGAGCGACGCCGCGCGCTGGGACAACTCCAGCCACGCCAATAATTGGAAACGTGTCGCGCAAGAGGCCTCGCGGCGCATTCTGGCCATTAACCCCAATGTGTTGATTTTGATTGAAGGCGTTGAGGTCTTCCCCAAAGACGGCGTCAACTGGGACTCCAAAAGCGAGAGCGATTACTTCTTTACCTGGTGGGGCGGCAACCTGCGCGGCGTGCGCAACTACCCGGTCACTGTGCCCGGCCATCAAACCCAAATAATGTATTCGCCCCACGACTATGGCCCCTCGGTGTGGGACCAATCCTGGTTCTACGAGGGCTTCACCAAGGACACCCTGATAAACGATGTCTGGTACGACAACTGGCTGTACATCCACGACGAAAATATCGCCCCGCTGTTAATTGGCGAATGGGGCGGCTTTATGGATGGCGGTAAAAACCAGGCCTGGATGAACGACCTGCGCGACCTGCTGGTGGAGAAAAAAATTCACCACACCTTCTGGTGCATCAACCCCAACTCGGGCGACACCGGCGGCCTTATTGGCTACGACTGGGCAACCTGGGATGAGGCCAAATACGCACTGTTTAAAACCTCCCTCTGGACCAGCAGCGGCGGCAAGTTTGTCGGCCTGGACCAGGAAACTCCTCTGGGCGCCAATGGCCTCTCGGTTAACCAGTACTACAGCCAGGGCGGCAGCCAGCCTATTGGCAATTAAAACCCTTGCAGTTTCCGGCATAGCACCTTGCAGTTTCCGGTATAGCCCCTTGCCCGGTTTTCACACCGGGCTTGTTAAATGCCAGGCCGGAGCCAATCAAAAAATAAATAAGGAGTTTGTATGAACAAGCTTTCGTTAATCTGCCTGAGCGGCCTGGTCTGCTCCCTGGCAAGCCTGGGCGCCAAGGCGGAAAACCCCGCCTATGGTGAGGCCCTGCAAAAATCCATTTACTTTTACGAAGCCCAGGAAGCCGGGCCCAAACCCAGCTGGAACCGGGTGCCCTGGCGCGGCGACTCAGTGCCCAACGACGGCGCCGATGTCGGCCTGGACTTGCGCGGTGGCTG
>CBIMZH010000704.1:0-1858 GCA_966248255.1 uncultured Cellvibrio sp. | reverse complement strand
CATATGATCAACACCATTCGCATGCTTGAAAAGCTGCCTTTCCCGGCAGATTTAAAGCGCGTGCCACGCTATGCCTCCACTCACCATGAAACCCTGAAAGGCACAGGCTATCCGCGCAAACTCAGCGCTGTGGATCTGTCGATTCCCGAGCGCATCCTGGTGGTGGCGGATATTTTTGAAGCCCTAACCGCAGCTGACCGGCCCTATAAAAAAGCCAAAACCCTGAGTGAGGCTATCGCCATTTTGCACAAGATGGTGCTGGATCTACACGTGGACGCCGATGTGTTTGAATTGTTTTTGCGCTCCGGGGTTTACCGTGAATACGGCGAGCGCTTCCTGGGCCGCGAGCAGTTGGATGACGTGGATGTGCGCGCTTACCTGAGGCGCAATGGCGCGCCTCAGGTAATGGCTTAATAAGCGGGAAAGATTAGAGCAGGGTGTTGCCGGTGCTGTCGACGCCTTCTTCGCCACTGTTGCTAATGTGGCTAAGCGCGCTAAGGGTGTTGCCGCCATTGGCAGCCAGGCGAATTTCAGCGCGTTTTTCGTGCCAGGCGAGAATCTTGCGGTAGTTGAGTACGTTGTCAACAAAAGCCACTGGCTCCCAGCCGCGCATATAGCCGTGTTTGGCTTTGCTGTAGTACTGGGCTTTGGACAGCAGCGGCATGTACTTGCGCACATCTTCCCACTTATCCGGGTTGCCGCCCATGCGCTGGGTGAGCACTCGCGCATCTTCAACATGGCCCAGGCCCTGGTTGTAAGCCGCCAGCGCAAAACTCAAGCGATCTTCGCCCTGAATGCGCTCGGGGATGCGGTCAATCACCAGGCTAAAGTATTTGGCGCCGCCCTGAATACTCTGCAGCGGATCTTCACGGTCGCGAATACCCATGGCTTTGGCGGTGCTTTGGGTAAGCATCATCAGGCCTTTTACCCCAGTGTGGGATTCGGCGTTAGCGCGCCAATGGGATTCCTGATAGCCAATGGCCGCCAGTAATTGCCAGTCCAGATTGTGCTGCTCGGCCGCTTGTTTCATGGCCTCTGACCACTGCGGCAGGCGGCTTTGCAGGCGATAGGCAAAGACCATGGCGTCGCTGGTGGTGACTTCCTCAATATGGTTAAAGAAGTGCTTGGTGACCTGCGCCAGGGTGCCATCGCGCTTGATTTGCGCCATATAGTCCTGAGCGGCTTTATACAGGCTTTGATCACTGCCCTGCAGGAAGGCCCAGGCCAGCGGTTGGGGGTTGCTGATATCAAAAGCCAGGCGCGCGCGCGGATAGGAATAGCGATTAAGTTCAAAGCTATTGGAATCTATAACCGCGTAATCAGCTTCACCCTTGTGCACCATTTCCAGCAGGTCGATCATCTCGGCGTTAGCGACTATGCGCCACTGCAGCTTGGGGAATTTCTTCTGCAGGCGCGCGGTGCGCTTGGCGTGAGCCGAGTCGGCGAGAATCAATACCTCTTTACCCTCCAGATCTTTGATGCTGGTGGGTAAAGACTTGTGGCGGTTGTAGATCAGCTGTTGGGTGATTTGCATATAAGGCTTGGCAAACACCACCTGATGGCCCTGGCTTTCAATAGCGGTAAGGCCAGCAGAGGCGAGATCTGCCGATTGCGCTTCAACCGCTTGCAGCATTTGGCCGAGATCAGTCTGCTCCTGGATCTCCAGGGCAACGCCTAATGAATCGGCAAAACCTTTAAGCAGGTTGTATTCAAAACCCGTCAGGCCGTCTGAGCCTTCGTAGTATGTGGTGGCGCCATTGGTTGAAATGACGCTGAGTTTGCCTGAGGCAATTACCCGTTCCAGGGCGGTAGGTTCTGTACTGCGAATCAGCGGCATAGTTGCCACTGCCACCAGTAA
>CBIMZH010000703.1:0-1862 GCA_966248255.1 uncultured Cellvibrio sp. | reverse complement strand
TGCTGAACGAGGTAGTTATGATTTTTCGCCAGCTTTTTGAAAAGGAATCCAGCACCTACACCTATTTGCTCGCCTGCGAAAAAACTCGCCAGGCCGCGCTTATAGATACTGTTGATACCGAGGTGCCCAAATACCTGCAGCTGCTGGCGGATCTCGATTTAACCTTGGAACATGTGCTCGACACTCACACTCACGCCGACCATATTACCGGCGCGGGCAAACTGCGCGATGCCACCGGCTGCACCACCTTGCTGGGCGAACAGGCTCATTCGGTGTGCGTGTCCCACGCCTTGATTGACGGCGAAAAAATCCGCGTAGGCGAACTGACACTGACCGCTCTGCACACCCCAGGCCACACAGACGACTCCTATTGCTATCTGCTGGAAAATGCGGGCCAGACCTATGTATTTACCGGCGATACGCTATTAATTCGCGGCACCGGCCGCACCGATTTTCAAAACGGCAGCGCTGCCGATCAGTACCAGAGTTTATTTAACAAGCTGCTCACCTTGCCCGCCACCACCTGGGTCTACCCAGGCCACGACTACAAAGGCTGGATGGTCAGCACCATAGGCGAAGAAAAAGCCCACAACCCGCGCCTGCAGGTAAAAGATTTAAGCGAATACATAGCCCTGATGAACAACCTGAATCTGCCCAATCCAAAACTGATGGATATAGCCGTACCGGCGAATCGCGCCTGCGGGCAGAAGTAATCACGCGCAAATTACGTTGAATAATTTCAGCAAAAGAAGTAACACAAATTATTCTACCTTTCCTGACGCGGCGACAATGGGGCCCCCATATGAGTTCGCCGAGCACTGGAGGAAAATTTGCGCAAAACAAACAGGACGTTTGTTTTAGTGACGTCGCGACAGGAAGTCGCGTCGGAACGGCGTGAATTTTCCGAAGCGCGCAGGAAATACGAACGATTTGGGGTGTCGTTTCTTTTGGTTACTTTTCTTTGGACAAGCAAAGAAAAGTGACGCCCGCGGCAGGCGGATGCCAAACGAAACCAATTTATTATCTATAAAATTTTAAATGCCTGCGGCACGCCCTACTTTTCTTTGCTTCGCCAAAGAAAAGTAGGCAAAAGAAAGGCGACCCAGCGAATTTCTGATCCTGCGCTTCTCGTGCGCCTACGGGTCGTCTTGATGTGACATCCCTGTCCCATCAAGACTAAAACGGACGTCCTGTCCGTTTTCCCCTAACGCACTGCGATGCTCGGGAAATTCACATGGGACCCGGGGTGCCAATTTTTAGATTCTTCTTGTTAAGGGAAACCTTATGAAACGCCTATATCCACTGGTATTAATTGCAGCCCTCACCGCCTGCTCCGACAAATCTTCACAATCCCCCGCTACGCCAATGGCCGTACCGCCACTGGAATCCATCACCCTGGCCCCGCAAACAATTGCGCAAGAAGTGAAATATGACGGGGTGATTGAAGCCATTAACCAGGCCACTGTATCGGCGCAAACTTCTGGCCGAGTGCTAGAGCTGCCGGTAGACGTGGGTGATTACGTGAGCAAAGGCCAGTTGATTGTGCGCTTTACCGATACCGAGCAAAAAGCCCGTGCGGCAGCGGCGCAGGCGCAATTTACCGAAGCCGAAGCCACCTACAAGCGCATGCAGGAGATGCTGGCGAAAAAACTGATCGCCAAGGCCGACTTTGATAAGGCCGAAGCCGGTTTTAAATCGGCGCAAGCCAATTTGCGCGAGGCGCAGCAGAACCTGGATTACACAACTATTCACGCGCCCTACGCCGGCATAGTGGTAAGCCGCGCGGTAAAAGTGGGCGAAGTGGTTGCGCCGGGCACGCCCTTAATGACCGGCCTGTCGCTGGAGCAACTGCGCGCCCAGGT
>CBIMZH010000702.1:0-1862 GCA_966248255.1 uncultured Cellvibrio sp. | reverse complement strand
GGCAAACGCCTGCTGGTATTCCGCCATCAGTTGCTTGTCCATTAGCGGGTGGAATTTAATCAGCACCTTCACATTGGCTTGCCCACTTTGTGCCAAGTCTTTTAACTCCGGCAACATGGCCGGTGCAGAGGTAAGTTTGGGGGAAAAGGTGGGGGCGTAGAGAATTATCTTGTCCTCTTCACCAAGCTGATATTTGTTGCGTAGCTCCGGCGCATCCTGGGCACCAGTGTAAAGTGGGTCCAATTTGCACCAACCAGTTTCCGCGATTTGAATATCTTTGTGCTGGCGCGCAAGCTCAATAAAGCGCTCGGTAAAATAAGGGCCTTGGGTTAAGTAGAGGTCAAAATAGTCGCGAATACGAAAGTGCCCCTTCTTCTCGCCGGCAAATCCATGAAATACCTGTACCTTGACCCCACGTAAAAAATAGGGGGCGGTATTCCCTGGCGCCAGAACTGCGTCTGATTGAAAGGCTTTAGCTTCTTTTAGCTCACTGGTGACCTGGGCATCGGCAAAGGGGAACTTATTGCGCAACTCTTTTATCACATACCAGAGTACCTGATGGCCAGCCGCAAGTGCTGCCTCCTCGAGCGGACGGAGAATGCCAAAGGTATAGCTTTGTTCGCAGAAAAAGAGCAGGCGCATAATTAGTTAGATTCTGGTAGGGATTTTACGACTTCAATAATCGAGGTGGTGGAAACTGATGGGGTCCGAGGCAAATAAACTACCTGACAGATATCTGAAAAAACATCAAATTTGCCCTTCCAATCGTCGCCCATCACCAGAATGTCTGCCTTGTATTTAATCAAGTAGTCGCGTTTTAGTTCGAGTGACTCCTCAAGGAAGACTTCATCAACAAAGCGCAGAGATTCAATAATGGTCATGCGCTCTTCCTGGGTATAAACCGGGTAGCGCTGCTTTTTAGAAAAATTCAGGGCATCGGAGGATACGCCAACGATGAGTCGGTCACCCAGTTCGCGCGCGCGTTTGATAATTTTAATATGCCCAATATGAAGGATGTCGAAGGTTCCGAAGGTAATGACGTTCATATGAGCATAATCTCTAGCTAACGGTTGATTGACCAGCAATTTGGCTTGCAGGTTCTGGATTGGGTAAATGTTACAAAGTGGTTAATTTACACCATCGGGGGGTAATTTTGGAGTCATGGTGCATTGTGAATGATGGCAAATACTTGCGCCTATCATGTTCTGGATCGGCGTGAATAGATGTAAACTTCGAGCTTACCGCCGCCCCTAAGGCTTAGTTTGGGTAGGCTCTGGCGCTTTATTTAAACATTAGTGTTGGAGCAGATAATTGGGGGCAACAGGTCCGAGGGTGCTTTTCCCGAGTCGGAACGCTTATTAAATGTGATTTGACTGAAAAGTGATCAGTGGCGGGGCGGGTAAGTATTAAAAAGTTGTGTAAAAGATGAGGGGAGCTGAGTAAATGAAGCGAATAGGCTACACAACTGGGGTGTTCGATTTATTCCATGTTGGGCATTTAAACCTGCTGAGACGGGCTCGCTTGGAGTGTGATTATTTAATCGTTGGCGTGACAACTGACGAACTCTGTGAAGAGGCCAAAAGTAAAAAGCCAATTATTCCCTTTGCTGAGCGCATGGCGGTTGTTGAGGGTATAAGGTACGTCGATTGTGTTGTGCCTCAGGTAAATTACAACAAGTTTGAAGCCTGGGAAAATCATAAGTTTAATGTGATGTTTGTCGGTGATGACTGGAAAGGAACTGAAAAGTGGCTGGCGCTGGAAAAGCAGTTTGCCAGCGTGGGTGTAGAAATAGTTTATTTTTCCTACAGCAATCAAACCTCCAGTACAAAAATTCGCGCTATCTTGGATTCAATGTAAGGATT
>CBIMZH010000701.1:0-1863 GCA_966248255.1 uncultured Cellvibrio sp. | reverse complement strand
CCCCGCCAGCAGCCTGGGGCCAAACTGGGCCAGGCCGTAAAACACCAGCAGCGGGTAGACCAGCAGCACCAGGCCCAGCGCCAGCCCCAGCAGGCGCGCCAGGGGGTTCAATTAGTCCGCCTTGTCCATCAAATCGGCCACGGCGTTAACCACATCGCCCACGGTGCGCACCGATTTGAAATCCTCCGGGCTGATTTTTTTGCCGACGAATTTTTTCAGCTCTACCACCAGGTCTATGGCATCGATACTGTCGATATCCAGGTCTTCCCCCAGGTGCGAGTCGAGGCTGATGTCGCTCTGCTCCAGGTCAAACAGCTCCGCCAGGGTGGCGGCTACGTGCTCAAATATTGCGTTCTTATCGGCCATGCTGATTACTCCTTGGTGCGCTTGGCAGTCACCAGCTCACACAAGCTGAGAATATTGGCAAAGTGCTTGCGCGTCTCTTCGGCCTCGGCCTCAAGTTTTACGCCATAGCGTTTCTGCAGGGCGACACCCAGTTCCAGGGCGTCAATGGAGTCCAGGCCCAGGCCATCAATGAATAGCGGTGCCTGGCTATCTATGTCGGCCGGACTCAGGTCTTCCAGATCCAGGGTATCTATGATCAGTTGCTTGAGCTCCAATGCCAGAGCTTCAGTTGCAGGGGTTGTCATGCGCTCTCAATTCCTCGGTAAAGTAATCGTATAAATCCTGGGTCAGCTTGCGCGCGCCCAGCGATGGCGGCTGGGTCAGGTAGGGCGCCACCGCTATGTCCTCGCCCACGCTCAGGCTGATGCGCAGTTTGCGCGGGGGTATCTGATACCAGCGGTGGCTTTTGCTCAGGGTCGCCGGGTCGCAAACAATAGTGACCGGGGTGACATCAGTTGCGGTGCGCAGCGCCAGATGGGCCGCGCCGCGCTGCAATTTAAGTGGCTGGCCCGGCACAGTGCGGGTGCCCTCGGGGAAGATAATCAGCGCGCTGCCCCGGGTCAATGAATGCTTTGCGGCATCGACTAGTTCGGCGCCATCATCATTGCTTAAAAAGCCCGTCAGGCGGATAAATCCACGCATCGCCGGGTTGCTCAGCAGTCGCCCCTTCACTATGCAGTCGGCGTGGGGAATAAAGGCAATCAAAAACACCACATCAATCAGGCTGGGGTGATTGGCCAGCACCAGCAGCCCCGGGCGCTGCAGTCGCTCTATGGCGCGCACATCCCAGCTGAGTACGCCCAAAAAGCGCATGCAGTGAATAAAGCAGCGAAAGGTTTGGTGAATCAGCTGGCGCGCTTTGCGCTGGCGCTCGCGCGGGTCGCGAGTGGAGAGCTTGATCAGTGGTGCCGCCAGCCAGGGAATAGTGGCGCCGCCCAAGCCAAACAGGGTAAAGCTGAGGCCGGTGGCGCAGAGCCGCCAGGCGTAGTTCAAGCGCGCCAACACCTAGGCTCCCCGCTGCAACAGCCAGTGGCTGCCGCCGGCAGCCAGACTTAGCGCATCGCCCTGGGTTTGCAGCAGGGTCATAAGTTGCAGGGCCTGGGGGATGGAATCAGTTTTCGCGGTGGTCTCGGTCAGGTGCAGGAGTTGCCAGCCTGAATTGCCACCTGGGTCGCGGCTGACAACCAAAGCCAGGGCAAAGGCGGCCTCAGGTAAGGGTTCCTGGGCGCGATAGATTTCCGGCAGCGGCTCGTCGCAGATCAGGCAGAGCACTCGCGGCTCGGCGGCATTGCACTGGCCCAAGGCTTCAAGCAAGACAGCGACCAGATCCTGGCTGCCGCCGCTGATGGCGGTAATATTTTTGGTTAAACCGCGGTGAATCGAGTAGAGGCCGGCGGTGGCGTTGTGCACCGAAAGGCTAAAGGCGGTGGGCGACATTAGCTCGCCCTTGGCCATATC
>CBIMZH010000700.1:0-1868 GCA_966248255.1 uncultured Cellvibrio sp. | reverse complement strand
ACCGGAAGAGCTTACCGAATTAGTCAGGATTTACCGCGATATGCAGGCGACCAGTGACCCTGCTTGGCAAGAGAAGGGCAGCCTGGGTTTGACGAGTGTCCAGGAGCATCTGGCTACCAAGCTTGGTACGGCGTTGGATGCGGACGATAGGGATGCAGCGGTTGCCATAAAAAATCAGATAGATGCGCATTTCCCCGGTGAAGACCTGCCGCCATCGCTACAGGAAGACCTGGATCGTTTGGCGAAAATGCAATCCCTGGATGAGCGCCTGGCGCAAGCGAAAAGCTACATCGCCCAGGGCGCCTTAAGCAGCCCCGCTGGTGCCAATGCGTTAGAGATTTATCGTCAAATCCTCACGCAGCAGCCCGATCACGCTGACGCCCAGGCCGGAGTAGCGGCAATTGTCACACGCTATAGTGAGTTGGCAGAAAAACAAGCCGCTGCCACTAAACCAGAGGCCGCCTTGCAACTGGTGCGTCAGGGATTACAGATAGACCCTGCGCACGCGCGCCTCAAACGACAGGAACAGGATTATCTTGCCGCCATTCAAGCGGATAAAAATGTGCAGGCGCTCTTGTCGAAAGCGCGCACCCAGGAAAGTCAGAACAAGCTGTTGGAACCCGCAGGTGATAACGCCTTTGATACGCTCCAGGCTTTGCTCAAAGACTATCCACAACGCAAGGAAATAAAAGATGCCCTGGCAAAACTGGAAACCGGTTTGGTGAAGCAGATAAATAACCTGATTAGTCAGGATGCGCTCGAAGAGGCAGAGACACTGCTGGCCAAAGCCCGCGAGAGATTTCCGCGCAGTGAGGCTCTGTTGGCGCAAAGTGTCGAGGTGGAGTCGGCCTATAATTTACGCCGCCCCAGCGTTGATCGGGTGCTCATCAGCGGCCAGGAATTAAAAGGCCTTGAAGGGGAGCAACCCAATTCGTTTAGCGCCGACCGCGTTATTTATATCGGTTTTAACTACCGACGCTTAAAAGAGGAAACAGCCGTAATACAGGCTATTCTCTATGAGGGCTCGCGCAGCCTGCAGATCGCGCAGACCGCCGTCATTATCAGCGGAGAGTCTGGGACGCAGTTTTTCCGGTTTGAGCGTCCCGTAACGGGTTTCCCCGAAGGTGGTTACTCGATAGATTTTGTACTGGGTGAGCACTTACTGAAAACGGTCGCCTTCAGCGTAAAAAACTAATCCTGGCAGCTTGTTGAAAAACGTTAATGCCGAAGTGGCAACGCAGATAGTATTTCAACAAGTTGCTAATGTCTGACCACCATTAAGGAATATCCTATGAAAATTAAAATAATTTCGCTCGTTATAGTGGCGTTGCTGGCGGGCTGTGGCACACAACCCAATATAAAACAAATGCAAGATGAGAAGCGTCAGCTGCAAACAGATTTAAATAAAGCCAATACCGAAATAGGGCAGTTGCAAGCCCAGGAAGCCTTGCTGCGTCAGGAGATTGATGAACTCAAGCGAGTGGTCGGTGTGTTGGGCACCGAGAAAAGTTCTCGCGTGAAAGAGTCCTCGGTATTGCGCGGTCAAGTCAGGCGCTTTGTACAGGAACAAGTCGATGGGCTGCGTGAATTTTTAGTGGCGGGTGATCTGCTCGATTATGTCGGCGGTGAACTGGTTGAACGCAGCAAGTCGGATGTGCAACCCCATCTGGCCGTTGACCTTAGCAATACTATCCCTCGTGCGGGCACGCTCACGGGCATAGGCGCGCATTTTGTGCAAGCTGGCGCAGTGTCTGTGAAAGTATTGCGCCCGGTAAATGGCAACCTGGTGGTTATTTGGGAAAGCCAGCCGCTACAAGTGAAGATGGCCGGTATTAACAAAATCAGTTTTCCCGTGAATGTGGGTGTCG
>CBIMZH010000699.1:0-1871 GCA_966248255.1 uncultured Cellvibrio sp. | reverse complement strand
GTAAAAGCCGCTGCCGAACAGACCCGCGCGGAAAAAGCTGAGCGCGACCGCGAGCTGAATCGCCAGCGCAATGCCGAGGCCGAGCAAAAGGCGATTGCCGCGCAAATCAAACAGCTGATTGAACGTCACCGTCAGTCTAAGGGTGGGGATCAGCTGGAATACAACTTTACCCACGGCAAGCTGATTAAAAAAATTCGCGTCGCCCCTGCCGTGCAGCAGCAATTGATTCGTGGCCAACTGGCGATTGTCGCCCTGGGTGAAGGCTATGAACTGGTGCCGCGCATAGTGGCTGACAAAATTGCCCAGCGCGATGAGACTTCGGTAATTGTTGCCAACGTCAAGGCCAAGGAGCAGGTGGATGAAGATGATCCATACAAGGATTACGTCATCCCCGATGATTTGATGTGGTAAGTGCCTTGTTTAATCCCATCAGTAAAATTTTGCACAGCAACTCCCAGCGCGGGGTTAAGGTAATTGCCTTAAGCCTGCTGCTAGTGATCATCTGCGCTGCGCCCATAATGCTCTACATCTCCTTTTGCCCTAAAGACGGCAACCCCATAGCTTTGGGTTGGTTGTTTGCGCTTGGCGCTTTGGTGGCGCATGTGGGCTTTGTGGTGGGGATGTTGCTATTGATTGTTGATAATTTGCTTAAACGCAAAAAATAAAAATCCAGCCAAGTCGTAAAAAATCTACTGGCTAGCCTTGGCTTTTAGCCGCTGATGTTTGGCCTGCTGTTGCTTAAATAGGCGACGACCATAGCCGAGCAGGGCGGTCACACAAGACCAGGCTAGCGCCAACCCTCCCAATAAAACCATTAGCGAATAAGCCCAGGGCATGCCGTAGCCGGAGTGGAGCGGATACAGTTGATTAATTAATTGCTGGGCACTGCCGACTTCGTCGGAGCGGGCGCTGACCAATTGCTGGCCCTTGGCTAAATCCATTTTTACCGAGCTGCGGCCATTGGGGTGCCATTCGTCGGCCAGGCGAAAACGAAAGTTGGCTTGGGGATTTTCATTTGAACTCAAGCGAATAAAGGTCGGCCAGCCATCGGGGAATTGTGCTTGCGCTAGCATCAGCAATTGCGATGATTCAGTTGAGTAGATCGCCAAGTCGCTTTGCAGTGGTGCTATAGGTGTAACCAGTGGGCCGCGCAGCTTTTGCCAGAGCATCAGGCTGCCGGTGAGTAGCAATATCAGCATAAACGCGGCAAACACCAGGCCGCTGTGGCGGTGGTAGTGGAGCATATGCGCCAGCTTCCAATTGCGCGGCAGCACCCAGCGCCAATGGAATCCACGACGAGTGGGCCACCAGAGGTAAATGCCGCTCAGTGCCAGCAGTAATCCCATCACCCCCGCCAGCAGTAAAACCACTTCACCAGTTACTCCGGCGAACAGCTCTGTGTGCAGCTCCCGCGCAAACGCCAGGCAGGTTAGCAGCCAGAGGTTGTCGCTATAAGGCTGTAGATTTTCGGGATTGAGCAGCTGGGTGAATTTGTCGGCGTCGCGGGTAAGGCTCCAATAGGGTTCAGCGCTGCTGGGTACCTTAATTAAACTCCGGCCAACATCATCGCCCAGTAGTTGTTTGATTTGTTCGAGTAGCTCGCCAACTTGAGTTTGGTTGTAGTTGGCAGGTAGGGAGGTGTTATCGACTATCAGCCAGCGGATAAGCGCCTGCTTGTACACCAGCAGGCTGCCGCTAAGCGCAGCGACCAGCAAAAATACCAATACCCCCAGCCCGCACCAGCGGTGCAGCTGCAGCAGCCATTTAGGCTGTGCAGCGGACGCGGTTTTGCTTTTTTTTGCGGACAAGGGGCCAGGCCTTAGAAGGATTTTTGGTAGCTGAGGTTATAGCTGCGGCCTCCACCGGTAAAG
>CBIMZH010000698.1:0-1876 GCA_966248255.1 uncultured Cellvibrio sp. | reverse complement strand
GTGAGCATTTGCCTAGGTGTGAAACTGCCCCAGCAAGCCGTTGAGCTGTTGAATTTCTTGCTCCAATTGTTTGCGCGTTGAATTGATTTTTTCACCTGTCTGCTGATTGCTGCGCGCCTGATTGAGAATTGCGCCAGTGCTCTGGGTAATCTGCGCCATGGCCTTGCGTTCATCCTCGGTAGAGGAGGCAATCATCTGATTACCCTGGCGAATTTCTTGTACCACCGAGGAAATTTTGGCAAACGCCTGGGAGGTATTGGCTATGCGCTCGCGAATAATCCCCGCGCGCGACTGCGCTTGCGACATAGCGGCCTCTGCTTTACCCGATGCCTGGGTGAGGTTGACGATAATTTTCTCTATTGCGCCGGTGGATTCCTGTGTGCGCTGCGCCAGATTGCGCACTTCATCCGCCACCACCGCAAAACCGCGCCCGGATTCGCCGGCGCGCGCCGCTTCAATGGCCGCATTCAGCGCAAGCAGATTGGTCTGTTCGGCAATACTGCGAATTACCTCCAGCATGCCGCCAATATTGCGACTGTCGCTAGTTACCTCGGTTAGCACCTGCGAGGCGCGATCCAACTCCTGCACTACTTCTTCAACACCCTCGCGGGCATTGGCCACCACTTTATTGCCATCATTGGTCGCGTCCACTGCCGACTGAGTTGATTGATTTGCCTCTGCCGCTGTACCCACCACAGATTCGAGCATGGTCGATATCTGCTCCATCGCCGAGGCCACCTGGGAGACCTCGTGCAACTGCACCTCTATGCCCTGAGCCGCGGCACCTATGCCCTGGGATATTTCACTGCTCACCCCGGTAAGCGCATGGTTGCTGGCTTTGGCTTTGTGAATCAGCTGCTGTAACTTATCGGCAAACTCGTTAAACGCCGCCGCTAACAGCGCTATCTCATTGGATTGCCCCGCACCTTCCAAGCGCTGAGTGAGGTCGCCATTGCCACTGGCCAAATGCTGCAATCTCTGGGTAACTGAATCCAGCGGTGCGAGGATTTTTTTTAGCGCCAGGGCATAAACCAGCAGCGCCAGAATCACGCTGATCAGCAGCGCGCCAAGCAGCATTTGCAGCGCGCGTTTTTTTAATAGTGCCACCTGTTGCATCTCGCCTTCGACTTTGCTGTCGGCCTCCTCTTCCATCTGGCCTATAAATTCGAGTAATTCATCCTGGTGACTATCCAACTGTTTAAAGCTTGCGTCGGTATCCTCGCCACTGGCAACTTGATTTAAAAAAGTTTTCCGCGAGCTGTGATACTGGTTTAGCAATTGCTGCATTTGCTTTACTGTGGTCTGCGCCATTAAGCCAGAGGAAACCATTCGTGTCAGCGCCTGCTGCTCCATCGCTATGGCTTCATCCAGTGATGCCTGCGTCTGGGCCAGAGTTGTCTCTTTATAGTAAATTCGCTGCAGCAAAATAATTTGCGCCTCTATGCCAATTTGCCCCTCCATAGCACCATCGGCGGTATTCCAGGCCGGGCCGCCCAAATAGTCGAGCATGGCGTTCAAGCGCTCCACTGAGCGCCAACCCACCAGGGTGTTAATCACCATAATCACAATAAAAATGACTACGCCCAACAGGAAAGATTGTTTGACACTCATGATTTAAAACTCCACATAAACGCGGGTGCCAACCGCCATGGCCGCTTCAATATTTTTATCCATAGACGGATGTTCTATGTAGTAGAGGCTGGCCTGCAAACTGAGCGCGTCCAGCCAGGGGAAAAGATAACTGAGCTCCCAGGCCGTTTCGGCGCGCAGTAAATCCGGGTTGGCCGCTAAAAATGGCTGGCCATTGCGCGCCTGGGCCACAGCCAAACCTATGGCATCCTCAGCTTTCAACCAGTTGCTCAGCACCAGCCCAGCG
>CBIMZH010000697.1:0-1879 GCA_966248255.1 uncultured Cellvibrio sp. | reverse complement strand
TAATCACCCAAATAATCGCCGCGCCCAGGCGCCAGCTCTGCTGGCTTTTCACCAAAGGGCTGTCACTTATCTGGCTGTTATCCAGCTGGTCGTAGCGGGCAAAAAGTGCCAGGCGCAGCTGCTTGTCCCAAATATCCAGAGCGCGCAGCCCGGCAACCTGAGTTGACCAGCCGCCATAGCCGCCAGCGGCGTTAAAGGCGGGGCGATCCTCAGTGGCGTAGATTGGGTCCACCTGGTAAAAGTGATCCTGGTATTTCTCATCGGCGAAACTCAGCCCCAGGCGGTAGCTCAGGTTCCAGTCCGCCATGCGCTGGCGATAGAGCAGTTGCGGTTGAAACACCTGGCCCATATAGCCGGAGTTGTCATCGCCCAGGGCGAAAACAGCGCGCCAGGGCAGCTGCAATTGCAGGCCCTGGCGTAAACTCGGGCCAGTTAAGCGAATATTGAATGAGGGCCCCAGTTCGGCGGTTGAGCCGAGTTTGGGCATGCCCGCGCGCGCTTCATTCTTGTCGGCATCCGGGGTGACATTGGCACTGGCGCTAAGGCTGAACTCGAGGTTATCCGAGTGGAAAAAATTGCCCCTGATGCCCTCGCGGTCGGAGCGAATATATTTGCCGCGATAGATCACATAGGGGATGGGTGCGGTGTAGCTGCGGTATTCGTCCGAGCCGCGATAGTCAGGGCCATAGAGCGAACCCAGGCCAAGGCCCAGCTCCCACTTCTTATCCGCCGCTTTGCTCCCGTCCTGAGCGAATCCGGTGCAAGAAAACCCGCTTAACAACGCAAATGCCATCAACAAACGAAATTTCACCTGAGTATCCCCTGTATAATTCGCGAGCCAATCCCGGCGCACCAGCTGAGCGCGCGCCTGGGGCGCCATTCTAGCCGTTTTTATCTGCCCGCAAGGCAGCAGGAATTCTTCGTGACCAGCCAATCTTTTAACCTATTACCCCTAAGCCAAGCCATGCTCGATAACCTCGAAAGCCTGGAATATCAGAGCATGACCGAGATACAGGCGCAGAGCCTGCCGCTGGTACTGGCTGGCCGCGACCTGATTGCCCAGGCCAAAACCGGCAGTGGTAAAACCGCCGCCTTTGGTATTGGCCTACTGGAAAAACTCGATGTAAAAAACTTTGCCGCGCAAGCCCTGGTGCTTTGCCCCACCCGCGAGCTGGCCGATCAGGTGGCCAAAGAGCTGCGCCGCCTGGCGCGCCTCACCCACAACGTAAAAATTCTTACCCTCTGCGGCGGCGTGGCCATAGGCCCGCAAATCGGCTCGCTGGAGCGGGGCGCGCACATAGTGGTGGGCACTCCCGGGCGCATAGTCGATCACCTGCGCAAGGGCACGCTTAAGCTGGATAAGATTCAACAGCTGGTGCTGGATGAAGCTGACCGCATGCTCGATATGGGTTTTGCCGAGGATATAGATGCAGTGCTCGCGGCTACCCCTGAGTCGCGCCAGACGCTGCTCTTCTCCGCGACCTACCCAAAAAATATTCAGCAGATGAGCGCCCGCTGTCAGCGCGACCCGGTGATGGTCAAGGTGGAAACGCTGCACGATCAGGCGCAAATCGAGCAGCACTACTACGAGCTGCGCGGGACAGATTCCAAAAGCCGCGCCGTCACCGATTTACTTAAACATTTTCAGCCGCACAGCTGCATTATTTTTTGTAACACCAAGGCCGACTGCGATGCCCTGGCGCAATCACTGCAAGCGGATAAGCTGGATGCCTTAGCGCTGCACGGCGATATGGAGCAGAAAGAGCGCGACCGGGTGCTGGTGCGCTTTGCCAACAAAAGCTGCCCGGTGCTGATTGCTACCGACGTAGCCGCGCGCGGTATTGATATTAAAAATCTCGATGCGGTCATTAACTATGAT
>CBIMZH010000696.1:0-1882 GCA_966248255.1 uncultured Cellvibrio sp. | reverse complement strand
ATCATCGCCGTGATGCTGCAGGTTCGGGCAGGTGGTGAGCACCTGATCGCGGAAGCAGTGACCCTCGCCCAACAGCAGCAGCTGCTGATCGTCCAGATCCGACGGACTCAGTTCCGCCTTGGCAGCCAAAGGGTGGTCCTGGGGCATAAGCACAACAAAGGGCTCTTCGTAGAGGTTTTGCGTCACTACATCCGGCTCGACAAACGGCAGGGCGATAATGATTACATCCAGTTCGCCGTTGCGCAGTTTTTTGCGCAGGTTGTGGGTATAGCCCTCTTCCACATAGAGCGGCATTTTGTTGGCCAGCTTTTGCAAATGGGGAATAAACTGCGGCAGCAAATAGGGGCCTATGGTAAAAATGGCACCCACCGAAAGCGGGCTGGACAGCTGGTCTTTACCGGCATCGGCCATATCTTTAATGGCTGCTGTCTGCTCCAACACCAGGTTGGCCTGGGCCACTATCTGCTCGCCCAGAGGAGTGGGTTGAACGCGCGACTTGGTACGCTCAAACAGGGCAACACCCAGTTCGTCTTCGAGCTTTTTTACCGCAATACTCAAAGTGGGCTGGCTCACGTAGCAGCGCTCGGCCGCACGACCAAAGTGTTGCTCCTGAGCCAAGGTGACTATGTAGCGCAGTTCAGTAAGCGTCATTGCAGCTCTCCCTCGGCTGATAACTGCCGGTTTATCCGGTCATTGTGAATAGCCTAAAACTATCAGATTAAAAGCATTTATCAAATGACATTTACAAAAAATTCGCCTAGCCCTACCCCCGAGCGGCTGCTGATTCTCGGCTGCGGCGACCTGGGCCAGCGTTTGGCCACCGAGTTAGCAGACAAACCCTATGCCATTACCGGTATCCGGCGACGCCCAGCGGCGGCCTGCGGAAACCTCAGTTTCCGCGCCCTGGATCTCACCCAGCCACAACTGCTCGCGCAACTTCTGGCTGAGTCCTGGGATGTTGTAGTTATTACTCTTACGCCGGACGAGCGCAGTGATCAGGGCTATAAGCGCACCTATGTCGATACCGCCCAGACACTGGTGAATGCCCTAAAGGCCAATGCGCAGCAGCCGCGATTGCTGTTGTTTGTCTCCAGCAGCAGCGTTTACGGCCAGGACGATGGCAGCTGGGTGGATGAATCATCAAGCTGCCAGGCATCGGGTTTTAACGGCCAGAGGCTGCTCGAGGCTGAGGCCATATTTGCCGCCAGTGGCCTCAATCACTGTATTTTGCGCTTTAGTGGAATTTACGGACCGGGGCGAGAGCGCTTAATTGACCTGGCAAAACGCGGCCAGGCGCCGCTGGGCAACAATTACACCAATCGGATTCACGCCCGCGACTGCGCCAGAGTTATGGCGCATTTACTGGAGCGACAAAAACAGGCGCCCCTGGCAAGCCTCTATATAGCGACAGATTCAGCGCCCTGCAGCCAAACCGAGGTGGCCCTCTGGCTGAGCCAGGCGCTTGGCGTCACCCCGCCTAGCCCGCCCGCAGCCGCAGCCAACCCAGGAGGCAAACGCCTTAGCAATCGCCGCCTGTTGGACTCAGGTTTCCAACTCAGCTATCCTGACTTCCGCCTGGGCTATGCAGAGCTGCTTAAGCAGCCAACCAGCCAGGACAAGACATAAGCCTAAAAATCGGCAAAATAATATTTTCGGTCATTGGCCTTGGGGTTATCCTTCAAGGCCAATTTTTATACAGAATAACGACCGGACTCCCCTATGCGACTCCTCTCCGCGCCCCTGACGTCTTCACTCTTACCTATAACACTTGTCGCCTGGCTGCTAGCCGGCTGCAATCAGTTGCCCACAAGCGGTAAACCCCTGGTATGGCAGGCAGACCTGGGTGCTGGCCAGTATCAAAACCCGGTCATACACGCAGACT
>CBIMZH010000695.1:0-1883 GCA_966248255.1 uncultured Cellvibrio sp. | reverse complement strand
GGCCAGCCTCGCCAACCCCTGGCATCTATCAAAAACTGACCAATTTATTAAATAACACTTATTTAATAAGTCAACAAAAAATAATCAAAATTTATTAACAAAGGGCCTAAGCCCTTGAGCCGGAAAGAATTCAAATGGAATAGGCGATGCAGCCCCTGGCCAGGCCGCTTAAGCGCGCGGGCGATTGACGCATGCGCTTCAGCGACCAACGCCCTTAAGCCTAGGCGAATTGGTAGGCCAAATACCTGAAAGCAACCCAGCCTGAGCGCTGTCAGGGCTTGGGTTTGGCTCCGGGAGGACTTAGCCCTGAGAGTGTTTGAGGTTGGGGCAAGGTTTTGGAGCAGAGACTTAGCCCTGGGCTAAGCCACTTGGCCCAGGGCTCTGGCCAGGCGTAGCGCCCCCTGCTCGGGACTGGTGTAGGCCGGTTGCAGCTGGGCGCGCAGGGCCGATGTTAACCAGGGCAAGATAGCCTCGGCCACACCGCCAACCAGGCTCAGGCGGCGAATCGGCTGGGCGAGCAGATGCTCGCAGTAGCGCTCGATATAGCTGGCCGCGCGCTCAATAATGGCCACTGCCACTGGCTCGCGCGCAGCGGCCAGGGTAAAAATCTGCGGCGCCAGCTGCGCATAAAAATCAGGGCGGGCAGCTATGGCTTTGGCCGCCAGGGCCTCAGCGGTTGTGCACTGGAGGTTGGCAAGCAGCGCGCGGCTGAGTTCGCCCGGCGCCTCCAGGCCATCCAGCACGCGCAAGCAGTAGTGAATTGCCTGCAAGCCTAGGGCGGCGGCACTGGCCTGATCGCCCAGAAACAACCCATAGCCGCCAAACTCGGTAATTTGCTGGCCGATTCTCACCCCGGCGCAAAAGCCGGTGCCGACAATAATCACACCGCCGTCTTCATCCAGGTGCGCGCCTATACAGGCGATATCCATATCCGTGGTTAGGTGCAGGCTGGCAAAGGGGTGAGGCCATTGCACAAAAGGCGTTTTATAACCGGGGACATTGGCGCCGGCCAAACCGGCAGCAGCATGGATCCGCGCCATATCCCCCTGCCCCAGGCCTGCCTGTTGCAATGCCTGGGCGGTGGCTTCGAGGATGGCGGCGATGGTATCCGACAGGCTGCGCACCAGATTGGCTGGCCCGCCCATACCCTCGCCTAAAAAATTGCCCTGAGCATCTTCAAGGCGGACTTTACACTTGGTGCCGCCACCGTCTATGCCCAGATACAAAGCTGTTTGATCAGTTGTGTGCATGCGAAATTTATGGTCAATAAGAGCGCCCAGTGCGCTTTGATTAGTGCGCCAGAAGCGCTTTGATTTTAGCGGGCATTATATGGCCCCCGGGCGCGAGGACACCAGAAAAGCTGTGGAGTGAAATAGGCGTTGGCGAGCTTTCCGCCAGTGGCCAGAAGTGCTGGGCGTTAGCGCCGTCAACACCGCCGCCAATAACCAACTCAAAGCGACCGGCAATTGCCTGGGCCAAGGCCTCCAACCGCTCCAGCCGCTGGGTCAGCGCGGGCAAGGGCTGCTGCCAGGGGCCGCCACTGGTCAGCAGCCGGTTTACGCCCAAGTCTGCCAATTGCTCCAGCTCGGCCTTGCCGCCAGCCAGTAGGTCAAATGCGCGATGGAAGGTGACTTTTAGCGAATAGTGCTTGGCGCGCGCCAGCAACAGAGCCATAGCCTGGTTGTCCAGTTGCCCAGATGGCGTTAGCGCCCCCAGTACCAACCCCTGCACGCCTAGCTCGGCGGCGGCATCTATAGTCGCCAGCATCTGCGCCTGCTCGTTTGGGCTATAGCAAAAGTCGCGGTTGTGCGGGCGAATCATCACCAGTAATTCGGTTGACGCAGTCATCACCGACCTGGCCGCCGTTATTGCCTGCAGACTTG
>CBIMZH010000694.1:0-1884 GCA_966248255.1 uncultured Cellvibrio sp. | reverse complement strand
GGCGTTTGCCGAAAGCTTTAACGTGCAGGTGCGTGCCTATAAAGCGAAAAACGGTGGCTAAATTAGCTATTTAAAACCAATAAAAAAAGCGCCTTTTAAAGGCGCTTTTTTTATTGTGCAGAATCTTTAGTGAAGGCTTGGCGTTGCGGCTTTCACCCAGGCGCCTTGTTTAGGCGCCAGTAAATAAAGGTGCCAGAAAAAAGGCGCTTAGAAAAAGCGCCAGTAAATAAAGGCGGTGATGCCAACAATAATCACTGTGTGAATCACATCCCAGCGGTCGATACTCGCGCGAATTTCAGCGCGCTGGCTGGCGCTGATTGACGAGTAGGTAAGGCCTTGCAATTGCTCGTCGCTGGCGGGGCGCGTAAACAGGCTGGCAACTATCACCAGTGCGGCAATAATCAAAAACAGCATAGAGCAGTAATACAGCCAATTCATGCTGATCAGCTGTTGCAACAGACCGTCGGCGGGCAAGCTGTCTTTAAAGATGGTGAGCACCAGGCGCAAAATGCCTAGCACAAAACCGGCAACCAAACCGAGCATGCCCGCAGCCGGCGTAATGCGCTTGGAGAAAACACCCAGCAAAAATACCACGGCAATCCCTGGGGCAATTAATGCCTGCACCAGTTGCAGATATTCATAGAGCACATCGGATACCATCTGCATCACTGGAATCCACACAATACCCAGCAGCACCACGGTTACTGTGGCAATACGGCCCACTTGCAGCAGTTTGGTTTCGCTCGCCTCTGGCTTCCACTTTTTATAAAAATCGATAGTGAACAGGGTGGCGGAAGAGTTAAACAGCGAGGCGAGTGAGCTCATCAGTGCCGCGAGCAGGCCAGCAATCACTATGCCTTTAATACCCGATGGCAGCAGTTCGGAAACCAATACCGCAAAGGCCTGGTCGGCGCTCTCCACATGAATTTTGCCCTGGGCATTTAAGGCAAAGGCGATCATGCCGGGGAACAGGAAAATAAATACGGGCAGCAATTTTAAGTAGCCGGCAAAAATAGTTCCGCGGCGCGCCGCCTGAATACCCTTAGCGGAAAGAACGCGCTGGACAATGTATTGATCGGTACACCAGTACCAAAAGCCGATAATAAAGGAGCCGAAAATCACCCCCGGCCAGGGGAAGTTGGCATCGCTGGCCGAGCGAATCAAATGCATGTTGTCGCCGTTGATGCGCTCCAGCTCGGCAAAGCCGCCGACCTTTTCCAGGCCCACCAACAAAATTACCAGCGAGCCGATAATCAGCACCGGGGTTTGCAGTACCGAGGTCCACATAATGGCTTTCATACCGCCCAGCACAGTGTAAATACCGGTGATGATCACCAGGCCCAGCGCCGCCACCCAAAAGAAATCTATGCCCCAGAGGCTGTCGATACCGAGCACGGTTTTAAGCACCACACCGCCGGCGTAAACCGTTACCGATACTTTGGTAAGCACATAGCTGACCAGCGAGATAAACGAGAGAAAGGTGCGTGAGCCAGTGGAGTAACGGCGCTCCAGGTACTCGGGCATGGTGTAGATCTTACTGCTCCAGTAAAAGGGCGCGAACACCCAGCCGAGCAGCAGGATAATCCAGGATTGCAGCTCCCAGTGGGCCATGGCCATACCCGACTGCATGCCGGCGCCGGAAAGACCGACCAGATGTTCTGAGCCAATATTGGAGGCAAAAATCGAGGAGCCAATCACTAGCCAGCCAGCATTGCGACCGGCGAGAAAGTAATCGGCGGTATCGTCTTCGCGCTCGCGCAGCGACCGAATAACCACAGCAACCAGTAAAAGCATAAAACCGGCTAACACCAGCCAGTCGAGGTTGGAGAAGGAAATCATAGAAGTACCTTATTATTAATACACTTGTTATAGCTATTTTTGATG
>CBIMZH010000693.1:0-1886 GCA_966248255.1 uncultured Cellvibrio sp. | reverse complement strand
GTGGGCGATCTTAGGGCTGCCCTGCAATCCCTGGCGCAGCAGGGGCTGCAGCTTGAACATATTTACGATTATTGAGGGCCGACCCTATGAGTGCTAATCACCTCAATCGCCGTCAACTTATGCAAAGCCTGGGGCTGCTTAGCGCCGCCCTGGCCTTTGTTCCCGGTCGTCTTGTTGCCCAGTCGATGATGTCCCGGCCATTAAGTACCGAATTGCTTAAAGCCCAGCTCGACCAGCTGGGCAACTTCGAGGCTATCTATGGTCAGGCGGAGTTAAAGGATCGCTTTGCAAGTTTTCTCAAAGAGGTATTCCACCTCTACCCCCAGCAGCAGTTTCACCAGCTGATTGCCAGTGAAGTGGCCCCAGGTCGCGGCGACCAGGCCTGCTATGGCGCTATTCAAACCCAGTTGGACAGCATTGCCCCCTGGCTAAAGGATCTGCGCTATTCACTGCCCGCGCTTAACAAGCAAAAGCAGCTACTGGCCGCGCAAACCCGCGAACTGCTAGGCGAGCGCAAGCAGTTTGACAGCTACCTGGAGCTGGGCAGCGGCGGCCGCTATCTGGATTCACTGGAAGAGGTGCTGGATATAGGCGAAGCGCGCTACCTGATTGCCGAGCGCGAGCCGGGCTACAGCCCGGTGGATATAATCGACCGCGGCCAAATTGCCCGGGCGGGGGAGTATCTGCCGCTCAACAATTACCGCCTGGCTGGCCAGGCCATAGCGCCCGGCTCGCTGGACTTTATCAATGTCTATATCGGCTTTCACCACTGCCCAATCCCATTGCGCGGCGAGTTTTTCGCCCAGCTGCGCGCCTGGTTAAAACCCGATGGGGTGATGGTGGTGCGCGACCACAATGTGGATTCGGCAGATATGTTTCATCTGGTGGCGCTGGCCCACGATGTGTTCAATATGGGCACCCAGGAGGCCTGGAGCTACAACGCCGCCGAGCTGCGCAACTTCTACTCGCTGGATTACCTGCAGCAGATGCTTGCCGGCTCTGGCTTTAAAACCGATGGCCGCCGTTTATTGCAGGCGGGCGACCCCACCCACAACGCGCTTATGCTGTTCCGCAAGGCCTGATTCGGGTTTGCGCTCAATCGGGCTGGCCAAAAAACCAGTCGGCGAAATTTACACTCGTGGCCTCTTTTGAGGCCGCGTTTTTTACTCGGCCCGCAGGATTAAAGGCTTGGCTCGAGTTGGTATAAAACCTGCCTTAGTTTGCGCGCCGTAATGGCCACTACTTATTAAAAAACAATCTCTTACAAATATTATTAATACGGCATGAGACCCAACCTTTGAGGCTTTCATGTTGAAACAACTTTTTACCTGCTCGGCAGCGCTGACGTTATTGTTGGGCGCGAGCAATCTGCAGGCTGGCCCGATTGACCTGGGCGATGCCGAAAACTATACCCTGCTCAGTGTTGGCACCCCCTGGACCAGCAACTCCGGCGGCACCCTGGTTTTGGGTTCCGCAGCGGAAATCTATGGCAATGTGGGCGCGCGCAATTACCTGGGTTTTTCTGCCGCTGTCAGTATTCACGGCGATGTGGATGGCGGCGCCCTGGTGGCTGCGCCTGATGCGCAAATCGACGGCAGCTACAACACCCTGGATAGCAGCTACTGGGATGGCCTCTACGCCGATTTAACCCAGGCCTCTGCGCAAGCGGCGGCTATGGCTGGCAGCAGCTTTGGCTCAATTCTGGATTCCATGCTGTTTAGCGCCTATGGCGGCCTATCGGTGTTTAACATCAATGGCGACTTAAATCTGGATACCGGCGAATCCCTGGTGCTTAAAGGCTCCGCCAGCGATCAGTTCATCATTAACGTCAGCCAGAACTTTATGCTCGGCTCAGGTGCCTCTATTCTGCTCGATGGTGTCAGCGC
>CBIMZH010000692.1:0-1887 GCA_966248255.1 uncultured Cellvibrio sp. | reverse complement strand
CCCCTCGGGTGTGGCCTATCCAACCGGCTATGTCGCCGCTAATGGCTACAACGAATACGGTCAATTAGCGCAAGTAAACGATTCCACTGGCGCCACCCTCTGGACGGCTAACGATGCCGACTCACTGGGCAATGTGACTCAATTTACGCTGGGTAATGGTGTGGTGACTAACCAAACCTTTAACCAGGATACAGGCTTGATCCACAGCGTAAATGCCAGCAAGGGCGGCCTGGTTATCCAAAATCAAATCTACAACTTTGATAGCCTGGGCAACCTCACGTCACGGGAAGATGCAGAGCGCAAAGTAACCCAAAGCTTCTGTTATGACGGCCTCAACCGCCTTAAAGCAGCGCGTTTTGATGGTTGTAGCGCAGCTAACAATGATTACACCTACGATGCACTGGGCAACCTGACTCATAAGGCCGATGTAGGCGGTAACAGTTTTACCCTGGATTACACCGGTCAGGGTCAAAGCGTCAACCAGGCTGGCCCTCATGCCGTAACCGCAGCCAATGGCTGGAGCTACACCTACGATGCCAGCGGCAACCTGACCCAGGCGACCAAAGCCGGTGAAAGTACTAAAAACGTTGCCTACAGTGCGTTTAATACACCTACCAGCATCACCCAGGGTAGTAAGTTCTCCAACTTGGTCTATGGTCCCAATCAGGATCGCATCAAACACAGCGATAGCAATGGTCGGGTGACTAAATACGTGGGTGGCATTTACGAGGAGGTCACCAAAGACGGTGTTACTCAAAAGCTCCACTATGTGGGCGACTTCGCGATCTTTGTGCAAACCGATGGCATATTACCGTCCAATAAGCACGAATATCTGCACCGTGATCATATGGGCTCGGTAGTTGCCATTAGTAACGAAGCTGCCAACAGCGCTAGCGATATCCAATGGCAAGCCAATGGTGCCTGGGGAGAGCGCCGCTACGAGCAGTGGAATGGTCCGCAGGATTTAGAGTTTATCCCTACCTCTACCGCACACAGCTTTACTGACCACGAGCAGCTGGATGCGGTGGGATTAATCCATATGAATGGTCGGGTGTATGACCCAGAATTAGGGCGCTTCTTAAGTGCAGATCCTCTGGTGCAATCGCCCTACAATTCTCAGAGTTATAATCGCTATGCTTATGTGTTTAACAACCCGCTGAGCTTTACAGACCCCACCGGGTTTAGTTCAACAGACACAAATCCATATGGGCAGCCAATATATACAGATAGAGCCAGTCAACCTTGGGACACTTCAGGCGGCGGATGTTTCGCTGGGACTTGTAGTTATAGTGGAGATGATGTATGGATATTCAGCGACTTTAGTCAGTTTATGAATAGCTACATGATGGACACTGCTGCCATCAGCATAGCTGATACAAATGCAATGCTTGCGGGTTACATGGCGCAGTTTGCAAATCAAAGTATAGTTAATTCGCAGCAAAATCTTGCAAATGATTTGACGCAAGGGATTGGGGTTGATCAGGGGATAGATTTATTAATAGGGTTGAAAGTACTTGGGGGGAAGCCTAAAGATAGATATAGAGGAGACATGCCTTCAGATATTGAAGGTATTGCGCTTGGTTGGTTCAATACTGCGCTAATTGCGCGGGAGCTATATCCTGAAGACTCTAAAAAGCAATTAGAGGTCGCTCTTGGTCTATCGTTTGCGTACTTTGAAGGCGGGGGAGGTGTGTTAGGGTCAGCTCCTGCCTCTTTGCGCACTGCATTGAGTATAAAGAGTGGAGCGAACTACATTGAAGGGGGGCGGGGCTTTAGTTCATTCTCAAAATTAAAATCGGCTCTCGGCTCGGCAGGAAAAGGCAACCATTGGCATCACATCGTTGAGCAATCGCAGGTTGAAAGGTTTGGTGTCGAAGCAATTCAAAA
>CBIMZH010000691.1:0-1899 GCA_966248255.1 uncultured Cellvibrio sp. | reverse complement strand
TCGTCGAGTTCAATATTGCCCAGGGTTTTGGCAATTTCCGCGATCATCAATTTTTGGCCGTAGCGCGGCTTTAGGCCTTTGCTTTCCAAAAACTGGCTGTAGGCGGATTGAATTTGCTTTTTCAGGGCATCATTTAACATGGGCAGGCCAGGCGACGCGGGCGCTAGGCGCCCGCTAAAAAATTCTGCGCTTAATTATTGCGCGAGTGCAGCGAGCTTGCTCACTACGGGATTGGCATAAATGTTTAACGCTATATCGCGAAACTCAGCGGGAATTGTTTCCATGCGCGCGATAAACGCCGCTTTTTCATCGGCCAAAGCGCTGCCATCGAAAGGAATATTCTGCGCGCTGTAAACCACCTCGGGCGCCTTGCCATAAACCATTTCATAGGCAAAGCAATTGGTGGCATGGAGCACATAGTCGCCGAGAATATGCTGGTCGATATCTTCTACCAGCTGATCGGTATCCTCGTAATCGCCGTGCAGCACTTCGCCAAAGGCCAGGTGAATATTGCCTTTGTCGCCGGCGATGCCCATGGCGATGCTTTTCACATCTTCGTGCTCTTCTTTCTGGTAGCTGCCCTGGGTGCGGTGCATATGCAGCTCGCGCGCCTTGGCGACATCGCAGGGGTCCAGCTCGTAGGAGATGGCTACCGGCACTATGCGCAGCTCGCGCACATATTCCGCCAGCGGTTCTGCCTTGGGTTTGTTTAAACAAACCATACCCAGCACCGCCGAGTTGGTTTTATCGCAGCCATCTTTGGCGCGACCTTCGCGCTGGGCGATCCAGATACTGGAGTTTTCATTCACGATCGAGTGGTGAATGTAAGCCGACAGGTGTTTGGCCGCTTTAAGTTTCTCCCGCGGCGCCTTGGCCGAGCGGTTCACAATAAAGCTTTTGTTCAGGCGCATCAGGTCTGAGGCAAAAGGCTTGGTCAGCAAGTTATCGCCTATGGCAATACGCAGGGTGTTGCAGTCATTGTGATAGAGCGTCCAGTTAACAAAGGCCGGGTCCATGGCGATATCGCGATGGTTGCTGATAAACAAATAGGATTTTTGCGGATCGAGTTTATCCAGGCCGGATACGCTCAGGTTGCGCACGCGCGAACCGATCATCTCCGCCATGTACTTTTCCACCAGATGCTGAAAATCGTCCACGCTATTGATATTGGCAAACTGGCTGGTCAGCTTTTGTTTGACCAGCGGGCGCAGCAACCAACCCAGCCAGGAATGTAATTTAGGGAAGCGCAGACGCGCCACAGCATCGCTAAATTCCGGGTCGGCAACCAGGCGGTCCAGGGTGGGACGCACTTCGTCGTCGTTGTAGGGGCGAATATCGTCAAAATCGTTCATAGCGGGATCTGGGTTTGCACCTGGGCTAAAAAGTGAGCCAAAAGAAAAAGTGAATCAAAAGAGAATTTGCGGCCTGGCTCAAGGCCAGCGAAAATAGCCGCACAAAATACCGAAAAGAGCCCAAAAATGCCACTAAAAACCCCCTCAGGCACCCGCAGCCCAGGCGCTAATTTTAGCCCATTAAGCCCCTGCCCCTGCGCCAGTGGCCGGCTGCTGCAGGCCTGTTGCCTGCCCTATATTCAGGGCCAGCGCGCCGCGCCAACGGCCGAGGCGCTGATGCGCTCCCGCTACAGCGCCTTCGTGCTCGATCTTCGCGACTACCTGCTGGCGACCTGGCACCCGACAACGCGTCCGCCCGCGCTGCCGCCGCCCGAGCCGGGCCTGAAGTGGCTGGGGCTGGAGGTAAAGCACAGCGCACTGCAGGACGCCGATCACGGCACGGTCGAATTCGTCGCCCGCAGCAAGCTCGGCGGACGGGCACATCGCCTGCACGAGAACAGCCGTTTCGTGCGGGAAGACGGCCGCTGGTACTACGTCGATGGGGATT
>CBIMZH010000690.1:0-1900 GCA_966248255.1 uncultured Cellvibrio sp. | reverse complement strand
CCGCTTTGCGCCCAATAACGACATAGACAAGGCGATTATCAATAACAAAATTGATTTGGGTTTTATGACGCGGCTATCCAGCCTGCCCGATCTAGTCTGTTGTGAAGTCGCGCGCGAGGCGCTGCTATTGGTGACACCAGCGGGCATGGAGCAACCCAGCTGGGCGGAGCTTATGGATATGGGTTTTATCGATCACCCGGACGCGCCTCACTACGCCAACCTTTTGCTTGGCGCTAATTACCCGGAGTTTTTGCAGAGCGATAAATTCCCCAAAAAAGGTTTTTCCAATCAGGTGAGCCTATTGCTGGAGCCAGTCAGCCTGGGCCTGGGTTTTACCGTATTGCCCGCCCACGCCGTGGGCGCATTTACTCGTCAGCATTTAATTAAGGCTCACCCTTTAAGCAAGCCGGTCAGTGAAATTGTTTACGCGGTGGAGCACAGGGATAAGGCGAGGTCAAAGCGCGTGGCCACGGTTATTGCCGAGGCTAAAGCAAAACTTAATGCTTAATTTAATCGCTAGTTTTTTGCGGCGATTAATCGATTAAAGCAACACATAATCTTCCGGCAGCAACAGTGGTGGCAACTCGCTAACGCCCAGCGCCGCCAGCACATCCCGCTCGATAAGGCGCACCATGGCATCCGTGGGCAGGTCATTTTCATTGCGGCCAAAGGGGTCTTCCAGCTGGCCGCTAATGGTATCCAGCCCCAAAAAGGTATAGGCGACTATGGCGGTAAACAGCGGCGCCATCCAACCCAGCGGCTGAGCCATGGCAAAAGGCAGCAGCAGGCAGAAAATATAAATCGTCCTGTGTAGCAGCAGCGAATAGGGGAAGGGCAGGGGGGTAAATTTAATTCGCTCGCAGGTGCCCTGCACATCGCTAAAGGCGCAGAGCCGCTGCTCCAGGGTGATATAGCGCCACTCGCTGATCTGGTTGTCTTTGGCCAGATTGGAGCAGTACCTGCCGATATATTGCAGGCAGCCATCGCTGATATTGTGTGCCACCAGATGGGCATCGCTGGCGAGCCAGGGCTTGGCAGCGTCCAGTTCGTTCTCGTTGCGCAAACGGGCACTGAGCGCATGGGCAAAAGCGCAGGCACTGCGCAGCAGCTTTTCGCGAATGGCTTTATCTTCAATCGCGCTGCTTTCGCGAATAAACGAGCGCATTTCAATAATCAATCGCCCCCAGGCTTTGCGTCCTTCCCACCAGCGCTCGTAGCAGGCGTTGTTGCGAAAGCTCATAAATATCGATAGCGAGATACCCAGCAGGGTAAAGGGCGTAGCGCTCAGGTCGGCAAAGGCCTCCGGATGCCGGTGTTCGATTAACACAATAATCGCCGCCAGCCCGGAGATCATAAGCACCCGCCCGGCTATCTTCTGCACTATGGACCCTTTAAGGGTAAATAAAATACGCAGCATGCTGGGTTGGGGTCTAACGATCATGGGCTTACCTAGGCTTGGATTGGGGCAGGGCTTATTTTTGAGCTATTGGTTGCGGCTTGGCAATAGGTGAAAAGTAGAATTACTGTCTAGAAATGACACCATTGCCTTTCGCAGGGGATACCGTCCCCGTCGCCATCCATTTCTACCCCGGAGCAATGAGCAAGAAAGTAGCGAGCTTCATCGCAGGATCGCATTTGCCCGCATTGGGTGCGCCCATCGCAACTAAATTCTTGCGTTGTTGTTTTGACCGAGGGTGAAGGATTGTGTAGGTCCTGCACGGGGCGCTGACATTTATACACACCAAAAACTACACTCAAAGCTAGAATGCTACTAACCAGTAGGCTAAAGCCAGAGTTTTTTTTGCGGTTGGTCTTAGGGGTGTTAATCTGCGACCGCTTTTTACCTGGCCGCTCTACTGCTACAGCGCGCTTTTTCCCATCTGTTTCCTGTTGAATGTTA
>CBIMZH010000689.1:0-1907 GCA_966248255.1 uncultured Cellvibrio sp. | reverse complement strand
TTGCAATGAATTTATATTTTTATTGTTATTTTTGGCGCATTTTTCAATAAAAAACTAAATAGCGGATAATTCTGGATTAAAAAAAAGGGAGCAATTTGCTCCCCTTTTTTAATCCAACCATTAATACAAATACACACCAGGTAAGAATACCGTAGTTTCTGCATCCTGATTTTGAGAAATAAACATTCCCGATACTGCGAGCGTATTCCCATCACTGGTCAAATCTACATTGACACCGAATGCTGCTTTTGGCTGTGCTGTTGCTGGCTTTATATAGGCCGTTTGCGCCCATACTTCACCTTCGCGTTTGAATACATAGGCCGCGCCGGATCTAGTACCAGTATCATCATCCCAATCATAGGAGTTATCAGACTCATCCCCATTAAGCCCAGTTGCGCTGCCTTGTTCATAAGCGGAACCAACAACTAACGTATTACCATCGCTAGAAAAAGCTAATCCAGTACCCAAATAATCTTGCACATCCGCATTGGAGGACTTTAAATAGGCTTGCTGCTGCCAACCGGATTCGGAAAAAGCAAAGACATAGACAGCACCTGAGTAAGATTTGGAATTATCCGCTTGATCGCCATTAACACCCATGGCGGCACTATCCTCTCCGCCCGCTGAAACTGCCAATGTGGAACCATCGCCAGATAACTTAAGGAACTCCCCAAAAAAATCATTCGCTTCAGCATTAGAGCTTTTTATATAAGCTTCCTGCGCCCAAGCTTCATTCGCTCGCCTAAAGATATAAACAGCTCCAGCCTCGGTGGCGGAGTTATCTGCCTGATTTGCACTTATTCCTGTAAACCCACTTGCCTCTTGATTTGCACCAACCGCCAACATATTTCCATCAGCAGACAAACTTACAGCGCTGCCAAATCGATCGTTGGCATCAGTATTGGATGCCTTAATAAAAGCCTGCTGCTGCCAGCCAGTGTCGGTTTCAACAAAGACATAAACCGCGCCAGAGTATTCACTTGAGTTATCCATCTCATCGCCATTTATCCCCTTAGCTCCACTGCTCTCCCCAACGGCTGCCACCGCCAAGGTGGTGCCATCTTTGGACAGACTTACCCCACCGAAATAATCAGATGATCCAGGATTAGCAGCCTTGATATATGCCTGCTGCGCCCAACCAGCTTCAGTGCGCTTAAAAATATAAGCAGCACCTGATCTGGAGAGTGAGTTATCCGATGCATTGCCATTGACACCACCAATACCACCATCCTCTCGAGGTGCGTCTACAGCCAGAAGGTCACCACTACCTGATAAGCTCACGCTAAAACCAAATCTATCGCCCGCGTCATGATTTAATGCCTTCAAATAAGCTTGCTGCACCCATGCGCCATTTTCAAAATGGAATACATAAACAGCACCTGTATAGGGCGCAGAATTATCAGAAGGATCATCGGTGCCAGACCCGTCGGTAAACACACCCAGCGCCAAAGTTTTACCATCGTCTGATAGAGCAACGGCACCATTGTTAAAGTTTTCACTATCAAGCGGCGCATTAGCCGGCTGAACAAAACCTATAGCCTCCTCCAGATGCTCTGACACATTGACTACATCGGAAGTAGTGCAACCGGCTTGGTTGCAAGCCTCTAGCGTGTATTTGGCACCTATGCGATTAAACAGGGTGACGGTTTCGTCGTAGCTGGTTTCTGTAAGGTCATCACCAATTTGGGTGTAACCAGAATTGCCATCGGCATTTTCGTAGAGTTTGTAAGCGGTGGCACCATCAACTACCGCCCAACTGAATTTAAAGGTTTTGGGACCATAGCCCAGTGCCAGCACAGGTGCAGCTGGCTTGCTGATACAGCTAACTTGAAGGCCAGTGATATTTGCACCGGCCAATACGCCACTCGCGCTTTCCGCTTCGCAGTACTGATCCGTTGGCTGGGTTT
>CBIMZH010000688.1:0-1908 GCA_966248255.1 uncultured Cellvibrio sp. | reverse complement strand
CCAGGCTGGCACTGCGCGCGGCCAGGTCGCTGTCGAGCAGCAGCCGCGAGCGATAGACAGCGCGGTTGTCGTTAAGGGCTATGGCGGTCTGCATCGAATCCAGGGCTTTAATTGGCTGGCCCTGGCTCTGCTGCAAAATCGCCGCGTAATAGAAGGCGCTTGGGTCCTGGCTATCCAGTTGCTGGGCGACGCCAAATTGGGTAGCGGCCAGGTCGCTGCGCTTTTCCTCGTAATAGCTTTTACCCAGATAGGCGTGGAGCAAGGCATTGTTGCCGTCCAGGCCCACTGCCAGCTCCAGCTCGCCGCGCCCCTGGCTGAGTTCACCCTGGCGAATCAGCGCCAGGCCCTTGCCCAGGTGCGGCAGCGGATCGGCCTGGTCGAGGCTGATGGCCTGTTCAAATCTAGCCAAAGCCTGGTCAATTTTAACCTGCATTAAATAGGTGAAGCCGAGCAGGCTCTGGCTGCGTGCCAGCCCTGGCTCAAGCGCGGCGGCTTTTGCGGCGTTGGCTTGAGCCGCATCCAACTCGCCAAAAGCGGCTTGGAGTTCTGCTAGGCGCGCCCAGGCCAGGGCATTGTCCGCTTCCACTTGGGTGGCTTTAGTTGCCGCTTGGGTGGCAGCTGTTAAATCGAACTGACCCTGGCTGGCGTAGGAGAGGGCAATCCAGCTGCTGGCAGCTTGCGGCGCCAGATGAGTGGCGCGCTCGGCGCTTTCGCGCGCGGCAGCATTCTGGTTTTGCACCAGTTGAATAATGGCCTGGAGCGCCAGGGCGTCGGCCTGATTGGGTTGTTCGCGGAGCAGACTGGCGGTGCTCGCCTGCGCCTCATCCGCGCGGCCCAGGGCCAGCAGCTGTTGCGCCTGCAGTAATGGCGCGGGGCTAGTACCCGGCTCCAGCACCGGAGGGTAGTAAAGTGCCCAGTGCACGCCTTCGCGCGGTGTGACCAGCAGGCGCAGGCTGGGTGCCGCGCCTTTAGTGGCGCTGGCCGCTGAGCCGCCGGGCACAGCCACTGAGCCCTGGTCGTTGCTGGCGATGACCTTGCCTTCAAACACTGCCAGCTGAGTGGCTTCGCCCTGAATTGTCAGCGCGTACTCAGTGCCCTCAATAGAACCATTGAGGTAGGGGGTGTTGACGTTCATAAAGTGGGGTTTGCGGCTGAAGGACTGCAGCGCCCCCGAGAGCATTTCCAGCCAGGACTTTTGCTTGGGCTCGGCGATGATATTGACCAGGCGGATAGTGGTGTTCTGGTCGAGGCGCAGGATCGCATCGTTGATTAGCGCCAGGGCGGCGCGGCTGTCCTTGCCCAGGCGAAGGGTGTCGCCCTGACAGAGGCTTAAATCTAGCTCGGCGCTCTGCCAGGCTTCGCTGCCATTGCGCTGGATTTCAATACTGCCCTGGGCCGAGGCGATTTTGCCCACCACCTGGCTGCAGCTGTCGTCCGCGAGCAGGCTTTGGTTGAGGCCCAGGAGGCCAAAGGTAAAAACGCCAAACATGAGTCTAATGCGCTTCATATCCTGTGTTCCTTGCAATAGCGTTTGCAGCAGCACTAGGCCGGGAAACCCGGCCCAGCGAAAACCTCCAGCTCTGATAATTGACTAGCCGAGTATGCGCATAGCGCGGGTCTCTTCGTTGAGGCGACGCGCCAGTTCACGCGCCAGGTTGCAGGTGAGTTTGTGGTGGGTTTCTGCATCCAGGCGATCAAACAATAATTCCAGGCAGACGCAGTCGCGCACTGCCCTTGCATGGGTGGATCTGGCTTCGCCGCTGATCAGCGAAAAATCGCCAAAAGACATACCGGCGCACATGGTGACTACGCGGCGCTGTTTGCCGCCGGGCATATCCACCAGCATGTCGGCCAGGCCAGAGACTAAAAAGAACAGCGAATTGCCGCTTTCACCGGCGCGGAAAATCA
>CBIMZH010000687.1:0-1916 GCA_966248255.1 uncultured Cellvibrio sp. | reverse complement strand
TTAAAGAGCTGCATGCCAGCAGTCGCAGTCAGGTGTACCTGGTGCGCGACCAGGAGAGCGGGCAGCAGCTGTGTATGAAAACCCCCTCGGTCAATTACGCCGATGACCCCGCCTATATAGAACGCTTTATTCTGGAGGCTTGGATAGGCAGTCGGGTGCACAGCCCCCATGTGGTCAAAGTGGTTGCACCCAATAAAAGTAAATCCTGCCTGTATTATTTAATGGAGTATGTAGAGGGCGTAACTCTGGCGCAGTGGATTCGCGAAAACCCCAAGCCCCCGGTGCAGGAGGTGATTTATCTGGTGGAGCAGATCTGCAAAGGCCTGCGCGCCTTTCATCGCCGCGAAACCCTGCATCAGGATCTGCGCCCGGCCAATATAATGGTCGACAAAAATGGCGAGATAAAAATCATCGACTTTGGCGCCTGCCATGTAAAAGGTATTGCCGAAATCAATTCGCCTATAACCCAGCAGGCCATTTTAGGCACAGCGGAATACTCGGCGCCCGAGACAATTTTGCGCGGTCAGTGCAACGAAAAATCTGACCAGTTTGCGCTGGCGGTGATAGTGTTTGAAATGCTCACCGGGGCTGCGCCCTTTGCTGGCAAGCTGGGCAATTGCCGCAGTGAGCGCGCCTATTTAGGTACCCGCTATACCAGCACCTTTGAGTTAAATCCGCTGGTGCCTTTTTGGCTTGACGGCGCTATTCGTAAAGGCCTGAGATACGACCCTGAGCGGCGCCACGGCGATATTTCCGAAATGCTGCACGAACTGCAAAACCCCAACCCCAAATACAAGCAGCATTACCGCGCGCTTTTACTGGAAAAGAATCCACTGCGTTTTTGGCAGGGCTTATCGGGCCTGTTGTTTATTGCTTTCTGCATCGCCCTTTATTATTAGCCCCAGAATTCTAAACCTCGCACTAAAATTCCGGCTCTAGCCCTGGTTTGGGGGCTGGGGTAGTATTTGTGTTTCCAATATAAGCAGTACACAAAAATAAGCGCGGGGCAGTTGCTGACCTATGCGCACCAGATGTCACCACTACAGCCGAGAGTATTACTAGGCCTAAGCCGCCAGCAATTCACCCGAGGCAGAGATGAAAACTACAAGCCGATTCGCACTCAGTTGCGCATTTTTATTCAGCCTGGCCAGTAGCGCCCAGGCGCAAACCCAGGACTTTGTCGGCGACAAGGTATTTACCCAGGGCATTGAAGGCCCGGCGGTAGATGCCCAGGGCCTGCTCTATGTGGTCAACTTTGGCCAGGAGGGCACTATTGGTCGCGTTGCTGCCGATGGCAAGGCCGAACTCTATATCACCCTGCCCAAGGGCAGCACCGGCAATGGTATTCGCTTTGATCAGCAGGGCTTTATGTATGTGGCGGATTACACCGGCCACAACCTGCTTAAAGTCGACCCCAAAACCCAGGTGGTGAGTGTTTACGCCCATGAGCCGCGCATGAGCCAGCCCAATGATATTGCTATTAGCCGCGCCGGGCTGATCTTTGCCAGCGACCCCAACTGGAAAGCGTCCAGTGGCCGTATCTGGTTAATTGATCGCAAGGGCAAGGTGTCGCTGCTGGAAGACAATATGGGCACCACTAACGGCATAGAGGTAAGCAGCGATGAGCGCCATCTTTATGTGAATGAGAGTGTGCAACGCAACGTCTGGCAGTACGATCTGGACCCGCAAACGGGTGCCATCAGCAACAAAAAACTGCTGATTCAGTTTGCCGATTTCGGTATGGATGGCATGCGCTGTGATGCCCAGGGCAACCTCTATATCGCCCGCTACGACGCCGGTGAAGTGGCGGTGGCATCACCTCAGGGCAAGCTGCTTAAAACCATCAAACTCAAAGGTCAGAAGCCCACCAATGTCGCCTTTGGTGGTGTGCGTCTGTTCGTAGACCGCCACGCCCA
>CBIMZH010000686.1:0-1918 GCA_966248255.1 uncultured Cellvibrio sp. | reverse complement strand
CATTCTTTGTGGGTGAGAATGGCAATACCAATACCGGCGACTCAGTTTTTATGCGCGGCTTTGATACCTCCAGCAGTATTTTTGTTGATGGTGTGCGCGATCTGGGTTCTATTTCCCGCGACCTGTTTAACATCGATCAGGTTGAGGTCGCCAAAGGCCCAGCGGGTACCGACAATGGTCGCTCTGCACCTACAGGTGCAATCAATCTGGCCAGTAAAAGTGCCAATCTGGATTCCGCTACTTCGGCTATTGCCGAGCTGGGCAGCGATGGTCAGCAGCGAGTAACTGCCGATGTGAATCAGGCGCTGGATGGCCTGGACGGTGCTGCGGTTCGCGTTAACCTCTTATGGCAGGACAGCGATGTTCCCGGTCGCGATCATGTGAATAACAGCCGTGTGGGTATAGCGCCATCACTGGGTTTTGGCTTGGATACAGAAACCCGCGTATGGATAAACCTTTTGTATGTTAAGCAGGATAACCTGCCCGACGGTGGTGTGCCCACCATCGCCCTGCCAGGCTGGACACCGCAAGCCGGACAGGACGCGTTAATTGGCAATCCGGTAAGCAGTGAAAACTTTTACGGCACCAGCGATGATCACGATGACGTGACCGCGCAAATGGCCACCTTAAAATTCGAACATGATTTTTCCGATCAGGTAAAAGTCAGCAATATTTTGCGCTGGGGTCAGACCGAGCAGGATTATTTGCTCACCTCCTTTATGACCACTGCCGCCAATGTCAGCTACACAGATGTAGATGATCTTTCCAGCTATATGTTGGCGCGCACCAATAGCACCTTTAAAGATCAGCAAAACAAAATCCTCACTGACCAATTGAATTTACGCGTTGACTTTAGCACCGGCCAGCTGGAGCACAGTTTGAGCACAGGTGTTGAGTGGACACGCGAAGAGCAAACCAACTACACAGTACTTGCCAACACCACCCGCGACGCGGCTAACCTATACAACCCCAGCTGGAATGACACCAGTGATTTTAGTTGGGCGCGCAATGGTGCAATCGCTGAAGGCGAGACCACCACCAGTTCCTTGTATCTATTCGACTCGGTCAAGTTCAGTGAAAAGCTGATGGTTGTTGGTGGCCTGCGACTGGATTCCTATGGCACAGATTACTACGCGACAGTGGCCTGCGGTGGCACTGGGCGCAATGCGGTTGACTGTGGTGGTTTGGCGACTGGCAGTATCGTTGAGTCGACAGACCTGCAGGACGACGGCAGCCTGTTTAACTGGAAACTGGGCGCAATTTATTCGCTAACAGAGCAGGGCAATATTTACCTTAACTATGCGCTCTCGCAGCAGCCTCCTGGCGGCACCAACTTCCAACTGAGCAGCTCGGCGACCAATGCCAACAACCCCAACCTTGATCCGCAAAAAGCCAAAACCATTGAGCTGGGTACCAAGTGGGAATTGTTTAATGATGCGCTGGCTTTAAACGCAGCTGTATTCCGCACTCAGGTGACTAACGAGCTCAATACCCAGGACCTGGATGTGGACGGCAACCCCTCGCAAACTGGCGAAAAAGAAGTTAAAGGTTTTGAGTTGTCGGCGGTGGGTAGCCTTACACAAAACTGGTCGGTTTCTGCTGGCTACAGCCATCTGGATACCAGTGTGACCGTTGGTCCGGCAATTACCGTGGACGGCACTGACAACCTGACTTACACCCCCGGTGATTCCTTCACTGCCTGGACTACTTACAACCTGGGTTCGGGTTTTACTATAGGCGGCGGCGCCTCCTATTCCGGTGAAATGCATCGCGGTACCGATGGTGCGGCGGGTACGCCAGCCACCACCGGTGATTACACTGTGTTTAATGCACTGGTTTCCTACGCGGTGAATAAAAACCTGACGCTGCGTTTGAATGCCTATAACCTGTTTGACGAAGACTATGTGGCGGCAATCAA
>CBIMZH010000685.1:0-1930 GCA_966248255.1 uncultured Cellvibrio sp. | reverse complement strand
CCTCGGATACCGGTGGCTCCATTCGTCAGCCTGCGGCTTTTTGTGGCCTGACCGGCATTAAACCCACCTATGGTCGCGTGTCCCGCTGGGGCATGATTGCCTATGCCTCCAGCCTGGATCAGGCCGGGGTGATTGCGCGCACCGCCGAAGATGCGGCGCTGCTGCTCAATACCATGGCCAGCTACGATGCCAAAGACTCCACCTGTATCGAGCGCGAGGTGCCCGACTACACCGCCGAGCTCAACAAGCCTTTAACTGGCCTGCGCATTGGCGTCCCTAAAGAGTACTTTGGCGAAGGCCTTAACGCCGGTGTTGCCGCCTGCGTGGAAGCAGCCATCAAAACCTACCAGAGCCTGGGCGCCAGTATTCACAGCATCAGCCTGCCACACACTCACTTGGCGGTGCCCTCCTATTATGTGATTGCCCCTGCGGAAGCCTCAGCCAACCTGTCGCGCTTTGACGGTGTGCGCTATGGCCACCGCTGTGAAGCACCCAAAGACCTGATGGACCTTTACCTGCGCTCGCGCAGTGAAGGTTTTGGCGATGAAGTAAAACGCCGCATTCTGGTGGGTACCTATGCCCTGTCTGCTGGCTACTACGATGCCTACTACAGCAAAGCGCAAAAAGTGCGCCGGCTGATCAAGCAGGATTTCGTCGATGCCTTCGCCGGTGTTGACCTGGTGCTTGGCCCAACCGCACCTTCACCCGCGTTTAAATTTGGCGAGAAAACCACCGACCCGGTGGCCATGTATCTGGAGGACATTTACACCCTGTCCACCAACCTCGCCGGCCTGCCTGGCCTGTCCCTGCCCTGTGGTTTTGTCGATGGTAAACCTGTCGGCCTGCAATTGATCGGCAACTACTTTGCCGAAGCGCAGCTGCTTAACGCCGCCCATCAATTCCAGCAAGCCACCGACTTCCACCAGCAAACCGCGCCAGGCATAGAGTAAGAGGACAGCACAGATGCAATGGGAAACCGTAATCGGGCTGGAAGTGCACGTTCAGCTCGCCACCAAAACCAAAATTTTCTCCGGCGCCAGCACTGCCTTTGGCGCTGAGCCAAACACCCAGGCCTGCGCCATAGACCTGGCCCTGCCCGGCACATTGCCCACACCTAACGCCGAGGCCTATCGCTTTGCCACTATGTTTGGTCTGGCGGTAAATGCGGAAATCGGCAAGCGCTCGGTGTTTGAGCGCAAAAATTATTTCTACCCGGACTTACCCAAAGGCTATCAAACCACGCAATTGGCTGAGCCAATTGTCGGCGCCGGCTTTGTGGATCTGGAATTAGAAGGCGGCCGAACCAAGCGCGTGCGCATTCACCACGCCCACTTGGAAGAAGATGCGGGTAAATCCCTGCACGAAGATTTTGCCGGCATGAGCGGCATCGACCTCAACCGCGCTGGCACGCCGCTGATCGAAGTGGTCACCGAGCCGGATATGCGCTCCGCCGAAGAGGCAGTGGCCTTTGCTAAAAAGCTGCACTCCATTGTCACTTCGCTGGAGATTTGCGATGGCGAAATGAGCCAGGGCTCCATGCGCTTTGACGTGAATATTTCGATTCGCCCCAAAGGCTCGGACAAGCTCGGCACCCGCACCGAAACCAAAAACCTCAACTCCTTTAAATTTATGGAAGAGGCGATTGAGTTGGAAGTCGAGCGTCAAATCGACGTACTGGAAGACGGCGGCAAGATCACTCAGGAAACTCGCCTGTACAACGGCGACACCAAAAAAGCGCGCAGTATGCGCAGCAAAGAAGACAGCAACGATTACCGCTACTTCCCCTGCCCCGACCTGCTGCCAGTAATTTTGGACGATGAATATATCGACAGCGTGCGCAAGCAAATGCCCGAGCTGCCCGATGCCAAGCGCGCACGCTTTATCGAGCAGTACGGCCTGGGCGACTATGACGCTGGGCAACTGACTCTGG
>CBIMZH010000684.1:0-1930 GCA_966248255.1 uncultured Cellvibrio sp. | reverse complement strand
CATTAGGGCGGCCAACGAGGGCAATTACTGGAATCATATTGAGTATCAGCGAGGGAATTGGGCTTTTGTAACCGCTTAGGCTAAACCACGGCGATTGAATATCAGGATGGAATTGTAGTGAATTGGCACGCGCTATGAAAGAAATAAGCCGCTGCCCGGCAAACCAGGCAGCGGCTTAGGTACAGGAGGAGATTATTTTTTAGCCTTTACTTTATACGCCATTAGCTTGCCGCTATTGGTGTAAATATAAAGCATCTCACCAGTGGTCAACATAGGCGCACGAGCGCCCTTGCGATCAACCCGGGTGCGAGCCACAAACTCGCCATCAGATTGATCCATGACGTGCATATAACCCTCAAAGTCAACCACGGCAACATAATTGCCAAAGGCTTGGGGGCCACCCAACTTGCGGCGCAGCATTTTTTCGTTGCTCCACTGCTGCTCGCCACTGGCAGAGTTTAGTGCAAGCACCTGCCCTTCTGAGCTGGACACAAACAACTTGCCACCGGCCAGAGCCATGGTTTCAGTGGTGGAACCATCCTGCCCCCAAAGTGGGCTGCCTGAGCCGCGCGCCAAAGCCTCTATGCGCCCCTGATAGGTACCTACGTAGAGAATTCCGCTTTCCACCAAAGGGGTTGCGTGAATGTCCACCATACGATCCAACTCGGAGCGCCCCTTTGGCAAAGCGATTCGCTTTTCCCAAAGAATCAAGCCGTTGTTAGGGTTAAACGCCATCATACGGCCATTGGAAAAGCCCGTGTAAATGGCAGTGTCAGTAACTATGGGCGAAGGTGTGCCGCGCAGTGTTAATACCGGTGGCGGATTATCGTAAAACCACAGCTGCTCACCAGTCTTGGCATTAAAAGCGTAGAGTTTGCCATTGACTGTTTGCGCGGCCACTACTGAGCCGTTGGTGTGAGGTGCAGAAAGAATTTCACCTGCTACCTGATGACGCCACAATTCGTCACCAGTATTTTCATCCAGAGCCAGAACTTCACCGGCATAGGTAGCTACCAGCAGTAACCCCTGCTCTGCACCTATACCGCCAACGATTTGATAATTCGCATCGCCATCTTCAAAGAAGCTTTTAATCCAGGCCCACAGCCCCTGGCTCTGCTGGTTAATTTTGCGCGACCAAAGCTTTTTACCGGTTTCTGCATTCATTGCAACCAGCAGGCCTTCGTAATCCACGGCATAAATCTTATCGCCGTCTATTGCTGGCTCCAGGGAGGTAAAGCTTTTACTCTGCCCCTCGCCTATACCTCGGCTCCAGACTTTGTCGAGTTTGATAGTCTCTTTAAAATCCACAAGCTCCATAGGCTCATTGCCAGTTTTTTTACTGAACAAGGAGCAGCTGGCAAGGCTAAGCAGCCCCGCCAGTATAAGTAGACGACCAGCTTTTGCCGAAATTGGCATCATTGAGTTTTCTCCTCAGACGCGGCAGCTGCTGCTTCGGCTGCAGGATCAGCCTGGTTAGCAGACGCCGCTTCCGGAGATTTCAAATCATCGATTTTCATTTGCAGCAGCATATAGCGCTCTTGTTGTTGGGGTGAGGTTGCGGCCAAAGCCTTTTCATAGGCAGTGCGCGCCGCATCCAGATTACCCTGTTGTTTAAGCACATCGCCGCGCACCTCATCGTACTCAGAGGCAAATGCAGCTTCTGGCGCTGTATCAAGCTGCGCTAAAGCCTGATCAAAATTCTTTTGTTCAGCCAATACACGAGCCAGACGCAGGCGCGCCACCTGGGCGGTTCCAGCATCAGGTTTGGCAGACAAAACCCAATTAAGTTCAGTGGCAGCCTGATCAAGTTTATGGTCTTCTACCGCCAGCTTGGCCATAAAGAAAGCAGCAGTGTAGGCGTAGAGGCTCTGCGGATTATTGGCTTTCAGTTCATCAGCCAGGGCCACCGCTTTGCTGCGATCTTCTTCAC
>CBIMZH010000683.1:0-1934 GCA_966248255.1 uncultured Cellvibrio sp. | reverse complement strand
GCCGGGCGCATTGCCGATGGCCAGGCGACTATCGAACAGCTGGGCTGGGAGGTGTTTCAGCTGATGCTGGATGTCGCCAGCGGCAAGAAAACCTGGGCTGAGCAGTGGCAACTGCACAATGATCTGGTCCTATTTAACCCAGCCCCAGTAACTTAAAAACTACCTGCGTTGCCAGCGCGGCGTTAAAAGCGGGCTCAAAATGCTCATTTATGAATTATAAACTCCGCTTTCTCGCCCGCTTTTGCCTTGCGCTGGCTGCCTCGCCTACGTTTTTTTTATATCTAATTTAATTCTGCTTTGCTCTCTTGGGCACTGGCGCTGGGGACGGCGCCAGTGCATTTTTTTGCCTTCTATTCCCTCATTTTTCAAACACTTGGGCCTTGGCTCCCGGCTTTTGACCGCCCCGATTTATCTATTCAAAAACCGTATTAACCCAGTCAGTAATTAAGCTTTACCGCTATAGGTCGCGGTGCAAAAATTTCCTCAACAACCCGTTCAGGAGATATATCCGTGTCCCGTTACACACCCAACGAATTCGCCAAAATTGTCGGCAGCGGTCTGCTTTCCTTCCCGGTCACTCACTTTAAAGCGAGCGACCACTCGTTTAACGAAGAAGCCTATCGCAACAACCTCAACTGGCTGTTCAGCCATGAGGCGGCGGCTATGTTTGCCGCTGGCGGCACCGGCGAGTTTTTCTCCCTGACCCCAAGCGAAGTGGACAGGGTAGTGCGCGCGGCGGTGGAAGAGACGGGCAGCAAAATGCCGGTAATCGCCCCGGCCGGTGGCGGCACCGCCATGTGTATCGAATACTGCCGCGCCGCCGAAGCGGCGGGTGCTGACGGCATACTGCTGCTGCCGCCCTATTTGACCGAAGCGGCCAAAGACGGTGTGGCCGCCCATGTGGAGGCCGTGTGTAAATCCACCAAGCTGGGAGTGATTGTGTACAACCGCGCCAACCAGCGCCTGGACGATGTGGAGCTGCTCAAATTGGCTGAGCGCTGCCCCAACCTGGTGGGCTATAAAGATGGCCTGGGTGATATAGAACTCATGACTCGCATCTACGCGCGTCTGGGTGATCGCTTTACCTATATCGGCGGCCTGCCCACCGCCGAGACTTTTGCCCTGCCTTACCTGGAAATGGGCGTGACTACCTACTCTTCGGCCATCTTCAACTTTGTGCCCGAGTTTGCCCTGGAGTTTTACCGCAATGTGCGCGCTCGCAACCACGCCAAGGTTTACGCCGCACTTAACGACTTTGTGCTGCCCTATATCGCGCTGCGCAACCGCAAGGCCGGCTATGCCGTGTCTATAGTTAAGGCCGGTATGAAAGTGGTTGGCCGCGATGCCGGTCCGGTGCGCACCCCGCTCACCGACCTGACCGAGGCGGAAATGGCCGAACTGACTGCCCTGGTGGCGCGCATTCGCTAGGGGTTTAGCCGGAGATTTAGCAGGAGATAAAGCATGACCCTTACCGGACATATGTTAATTGGCGCCAGCCGCAAGGCGGGCGACCAGGGCCAGTTGCACGCGGTTAATCCCGCCACTGGCGAGCAGCTGCAACCGGCCTATTTGCTCGGCGGCCGCCAGGATGTAAACCAGGCCTGCGCCCTGGCGCAAACCGCCTTTGCCAGCTATCGCCAGGCAACGCCAGTGCAGCGGGCGCAGCTGTTGGAAACCATTGCCCAGCAGATTGAAGCCCTGGGTGATAGCCTGATTGAACGGGCCATGGCCGAAACCGGCCTGCCCCGTGCGCGCCTTGAAGGCGAGCGCGGTCGCACCTGCGGCCAGTTGCGCCTGTTTGCGCAAACGCTAACTGCCGGTGAACAGAGCCGCGCGCGTCTGGATTCAGCCATGCCGGAGCGCAAGCCGCTGCCCCGCGCCGACCTGCGCCAGCGCCAGATTCCCCTGGGGCCAGTCGCTGTATTTGGCGCCAG
>CBIMZH010000682.1:0-1936 GCA_966248255.1 uncultured Cellvibrio sp. | reverse complement strand
TACCGATGCCGAAAGCCGCAAGGTTACCGCCTACCGCCTGATTGGCCAGATGGCAACCCTGTCAGCAATGGTTTACAAGCACCGCAAAGGCGAAGAGTTTGTAGCCTCAGATGCAAATCTGGACTATGCCGAAAACTTCCTGAATATGACTTTCGGCACCGCAGGCCAAGCCTCCAAAGTGAGCCAGACCCTGGCCAAGGCCATGGATCGCATCTTTATCCTGCACGCAGACCACGAGCAAAACGCTTCCACCTCTACCGTGCGCCTGTCCGGCTCTTCGGGTACCAACCCCTTTGCCGCTATTGCCGCTGGTATCTCCACCCTTTGGGGCCCCGCTCACGGCGGCGCCAACGAAGCTGTACTCAACATGCTGGAAGAAATTGGCACCGTTGAGAATATTGAAGCCTGCGTTGCTCGCGCCAAAGACAAAACGTCCGGCTTCCGCCTTATGGGCTTCGGTCACCGCGTTTACAAAAACTTTGACCCACGCGCCAAGGTTATGAAGCAAACCTGTGATGAAGTGCTGGGTGAGCTGGGCCTGGAAAACGAGCCGCTGCTGGCCATTGCCAAGCGCCTGGAGCAAATCGCCCTGGAAGACGAATATTTCGTTGCCAAAAAACTTTACCCCAACGTGGACTTTTACTCAGGCATCATCATGAAAGCTATGGGCATCCCCACCGAAATGTTCACCGTGATTTTTGCCCTCGGCCGCGCCGTAGGCTGGTACTCTCACTGGAATGAAATGGTAAGCGCGCCCTACAAAATTGGTCGCCCTCGCCAACGCTATACCGGCAGCGTCAAGCGCGACTACCCAACCAAGTAGTCTTACGCACACCCAAACAAAAAGGCCGCTAACCGCGGCCTTTTTGTTTTCCGGCAGAAAGCTTCGCACTTTTCGCTATCCGCAAAACAACAAAAGCCCGCCTGGAGAAACAAGCGAGCTTTTGCATTAAAGCGAGACTAATAATTACCGAATGAGAAACTCTCAAAAGGTATCAAGCAGATTAGAAACTCCAATCCATCATCAGCCAAAATTTCTGTGTGTCTTTGACACTGGCCACATCACCCATGGAGTAGTTGGCATATTTCAGCGTCCAGACTGCAGGGCCAATTTTACGCGTTGCAGCAAAATCAATTTCACTGCCGTAATCCAGACTACCCTCGTCCGAATCGAACTGGTGATAGCTTAAAAGCAAATCCGCCCCAACAAGCTTGCCGCCCAGATTAAGGTACTTATCCTGAATTCCCACTGTCGGCGTATTCAAAAATTTGTCAGCCCAACCCTGGAAAGCATGCGCAGTTGCCAAGGGCGTAGCAAAACCATAGGCGCCGCCATCAGAACCCAAGACCTCATAGCCCAGAGTTGCCTTAACACCAGAGATTGTCAGCATACCCTCGGCCAACAGGTAGTCGGCATCAAAGGCTTCAGCAGCACCTGCATTGGTTTGCTTGGCGTACTCCACATTAAACGAGAAACTGCCGAATGCACCGCTTTGAAAGCGAACACCATAGGTATCACTAGAGGCCGCGGGAGCAGTGTCGTTATCCAACAGGTAGGCATAGCCAATTAACTTACCCGCATCAAAGCCTGTGTAACTCACATTCACAATATGACTATTCATTTCGTGATCTGGCTGCGCAGCGGCATCGCCAAAGATGCGATTTACATTTTTGATGTAGGCATAAGTAAAATTGGTGTAGCGAATAGATTTATTGGTGTAAGAAAAGCCATCGTAAGTTTGCTCGTTCTGCCGCCAGCCCACGTTACCAATAAAACGGGCGTTATCCAGAATCAAACGCTGACGGCCAATTTTTACCTGATTGTTAAAGTCCGTGTAAGAAATAAAACCCTGATTGATCTCAGTACCTTCCGGATCAGCAATAATTGCAGTTCCGGGGTTATTGGTATCACCGGGATATGCTCGATAATCAACAC
>CBIMZH010000681.1:0-1938 GCA_966248255.1 uncultured Cellvibrio sp. | reverse complement strand
ATTCAGCAGTGGAGTTGGCTCAATAACGCCTGTCAGGAGTGGCGATTGCAGCCGGTGGGCACAGTGGCGCTGGTGAGTGCTGTCTCGGGTAAAGTGGTGGAGGTGCCTTCCTGCTCAACTGCGGGCAATACCGTGTTGAGTCAATATCAGTGGCTGGATACCGCCTGCCAGAAGTGGAGCTTTAGTCATACCGACAGCGGCTATTACGAAATTAAACCCAGCCACAACACCAGCGCTTGCCTGGCCGTCAATGGCAGCTCCACCAGCGCTGGCGCCAGCCTGGTACAGGGCGCCTGTTCATCCACTGCAAGCCAGTGGCGAATACTGCCGCAAGCGGATGGCAGCCTGCGTTTTACGGTGCGCAATTCTGGCTTAAGTATGGATGTGATGAGCTGTAGCCTCGCCAATAGCGCCACTATGGATCAGTACACCTGGCTGGATAATATTTGCCAGCGTTTTAGTTTGCGCAGCGTCGATTGATCCTGCTGTAGCAATAAAAAAGGCCAGCATTTGCTGGCCTTTTTTTATGCGCTTTCTCGCTTGTTTTTTATGCGCTTTCTCGCTTGTTTTTTATGCGCTTTCTCGCTTGTTTTATATGGACTTTCTCGCTTGGGATGAGCGCCTGGTTGTTAGCTGCGCTCTTCGGCGGCGATTTTATCTTCGATAAAGTGCAGGGCTTCATCCACCAGGAAGGACATGGTCTGGCGGGCGCGCTCAGGGTTGCGGCTTTTAATCGCATTGAGCACTTTTTGGTGGTCTTCCACTACGCCTTCGTAGTTGCCTTTAATCGGGTTGGTGTGGGTGATACTTACGCGCAGCGCGGTGGAGATAAAATCGCGCAGGCGAATGTAAAAACGGTTGTTACTGGCGTAGAGAATACTCACGTGGAAGGCGATGTCCGCTTCCAGATCTTCGGCGGTATTGCCCTCGGCTTTACGCATGGCTTCCAGCGCTTCTTCAATGCGGGCGATTTTTTTGTCGTCGGCATAGCGTGCGGCCAGGGCGGCGGCCTCTGGCTCTATGGCGATGCGCACCTGTAAAAACTCTTTGAGTACTTTGAGGGTGGGCTTGCTCTCCAGCATCCAGCGCAGCAGATCCGGGTCAAAAATATTCCACTGGTCTTCCGGCAGTACGCGAATGCCCTGACGCGGCTTACTGGATACCAGGCCTTTGGCCGAGAGCATTTTTACCGCTTCGCGCACGGCGCTGCGGCTTACGCCAAATTTTTCGCACAGCTCTGCCTCAGTGGGCAGGCCATCATCGGAATATTCACCGCAGATAATGGCGCGACCCAGCTCCTGGACCATGCGTTGGGATAGGTTGAAGTTGCGATCGAGAAGCGCCATGAATTTGCCCAATATTCAAATTATTAATAAGTGACCGAAGAGTAACGACTAACGGTTAATAATACAATCTGAGTATTGGGTGGGCAAATGGCGGCGGCATTTAGTTTAGCTATTTGTGCTGGCTAGTTTAGGTATTGGTGCTGACCGTTAACCAGCGCGGGTCGGGTTGCCACTGGTTGATCCAGTTGAGTAATTCACTGGCGGGCATGGGTTTGGCAATGCCATAACCCTGAGCCAGGTCGCAGCCCAGGCTGATCAGCATTTCGCCCTGGGCCACTGTCTCCACGCCTTCGGCAATTACGCGGCGATGGAAGGCCTTGGCCAGGCCTATCACGCCTTTGACTATGGCCAGGTCGTCCGGGTCTTCAAGCATATCGCGGACAAAACTCTGGTCAATTTTCAGCTCCTCCGCTGGCAGCCGCTTGAGGTAGGTGAGCGATGAATAGCCAGTGCCAAAATCGTCCACTGAAAAACTTACCCTCAGGGCAATACAGGCGCGCATCACCGCGGCCACTTCGGTGATATCGGCCAGGGCGCTGGTCTCCACTATCTCCAGGCCCAGCTGCGCCGGGTTAACGTCCGGGTGTTGATG
>CBIMZH010000680.1:0-1940 GCA_966248255.1 uncultured Cellvibrio sp. | reverse complement strand
AGAGGGCCTCAAGTATTTTGTTATCCGCCAATATCTCTGGGTCCATGCATTGGCTTAACAGGCAGATATTGCGCTGTGCCAGCTGTAGTGCTCCCAAGCTGTACTCGCGAAAGTCCTCCGGCCCATCCAATAGCCAAAGATCTTTAACACTGGGGGATTGCTCGGCCATAAACTCAATCTCGCTTAAGGCTGCTCAAGCCACATATGGCGGTGGGGAATGCCCGCATCCATAAACTCTTCACCCTGAATGTGAAAACCCAGGCTGGCATAAAAGCCGGTTTTATCACTTTGTGCGCCCAAATAAAACGGCCAGGGTTTAAGTGGTTTGCAGTAGTTCAGTACCGCTTGAATTAATTGTTTGCCCAATCCCTGGCCGCGGTATTCCGCCAGTATCGCCACCCGCCCAATATGAAAGCGGGCGGGGGCAGGTGAATCTTCCGGCAGCAGGCGCGCGCAGCCGACAGCTTTGTTATCTGCCCAGAGCAAAAAGTGAACGGCCAAATCATCCAGACCGTCCCACTCTTCCTCTTGCGAGACATGCTGCTCCTGCACAAACACGCGGGTGCGAATATCCTGCAGCCAGTGCTTGTCTCTGTGCCAATCCGCCAGGCGGATTTCTGCGGGTGCGCTTGCGCTATTCATCTATTCGATCGCCTATTGGTTTACTCGCCTATTGGCTTATTCATCTACTAGCAGCGTTTCCTGATTGATCAGTTGCGATAGTGCGGCAACATCAAAGGGCTCCTGGCAGAAGGGTTTAACCTGAGCCCAGCTCATTTCTGTTTCGGCGCAGACTAACTCAGCCAGGCCGCGTGAACAGTTAATGGCTTCACCATCGGCAAACAAAAAGGTGCCATTGGCATCTGTGTGGAAGGCAACGCGCGCTGCTGGGTGGCGCCAGAGCATCTGGCCATCGGCCAGAGCTGCCTGCCAGTCGTCAGCATCTATCTCTTCCAGTTCTTCGTCCATTTGCTCCAGGTATTTGCGCTCGGTCATAAATTTACCGAACCAGTGAGCGATATTTTCCGCAGTTAAATGCTGCTGCAGGATCGTTTGCAACTGGCCAATAGCCTCTGCGCCTATTTCGCCTGGGTTGGCCTGGAGTTTTAAATCCGGGTCGGCGTAGCGCAGATCGTCCACTACATTCAGCGCTATCTCCTGACCAATCTCGGAGAGAATATCGGCGTGGCTGGGGGCGCGGAAACCTATGGAGTAGGTCATACAGTCATCGCCCTGGGCATTGCCCCAGTGAGCTATACCTGGCGGGATATAGAGCATGTCACCTGGCTCAAGCACCCACTCGTCGGTGGTGTGGAATTCGCTCAGGATTTTTAAGCGAGTGCCCTCTACGCGCGGCGAATTGTTATCGCACATTTGCCCCAGTTTCCAATGGCGCTTGCCCAGGCCTTGCAGCAGGAACACGTCGTAGTAATCAAAGTGCGGGCCGACGCCTCCCTGGTCGGGGGCGTAGCTAATCATCAGGTCGTCCAAACGCCAGTTGGGTATAAAACGGAAGTAGTCCAGCAGCTGGTTTACCTCAGGCACCCATTGGTCCACTGCCTGCACCAGCAGCGTCCAGCGCTTTTCCGGCAGTTTGGCAAAGGTGTCTTCTTCAAAGGGGCCGTTGCGCAGCTCCCAGGGCGTATCACCTTGCTCCAGCACTATGCGCGATTCCACTTCTTCTTCCAGCGCCAAACCCGCAAGTTCATCAGGGGCAATGGGTGATTCAAAACCGGGGAAGGCGTTGCGAATTAACAGCGGCTTTTTTTGCCAGTAATCGCGCAGGAATTCTTCGATGGGCATATCGCCTAGGTGGGTGAGGGGAGCAATCATGGTGTTACCTATTTAAATAAATTTTTGTTTGCCTAAAAACAAAAGGGCTCTTGCGAGCCCTTTCTATTTCACCACAGCTTAGATGGCTTTGGCTTGATCTATCGCAT
>CBIMZH010000679.1:0-1941 GCA_966248255.1 uncultured Cellvibrio sp. | reverse complement strand
TCGCGTCACCAATGACGTGGATAATCTGCTCGCCCGTAAAATCCAGCCAGACCTGATTACCGCCAGCCGCTATTTCAAGCCGGACGACGATTCTTTTCTCTAGACTGAAGGCTCTTTCCTCTAGGCTAAGGGCTCTTTTCGCTAAGTCGAAGCGACTACCTCAAGCCCCGCCCATGCAGCGGGGCGTTAAAGCGCTGGTTTTAGCGCGCGCCCTTGCCTAAACTGGCCACCTTTCCCGCAATTTCTGGCCAGGTCCATGTTACAAATCGGCAAAATCAACCGCTTAACCCTCACCAAAAAAGTCGACTTCGGGATGTTTCTCGACGGCGGCAAGTACGGCAATATCCTGCTGCCCAAGCGCTATGTCACCGAGCAGATGCGCATTGGCGATGATATTGAAGTGTTTATTTACCTGGACTCGGACGACTGCATAATCGCCACCACCGAAGAGCCCAAGGTAATGGTGGGCGAATGCGCCTATTTGCAGGTGAAGGAAGTTAACGCCGTGGGCGCCTTCCTCGACTGGGGCCTGCTTAAAGACCTGCTGGTGCCCTATGGCGAACAGCACAAGCCGATGGAGGTGGGCCGCAGCTATGTGGTCTGTGTTTACCTCGACCCCTACACCAACCGCATTACCGCCTCTTCGCGTTTGAATCGCCATCTGGAGGAGCGCGCCTCCGGCCTGCGCGCAGGCCAGGCAGTGGATCTGCTGATCTGCGGCAAAAGTGATATGGGCTACAAAGCTGTGGTCAACCACACTCATATCGGCTTGCTCTTCCGCGACGATGCCTTCCGCCCGTTAAACTTTGGCGAAAAGGTCAAAGGTTTTATTAAAAACATTCGCCCCGACCGCAAAATCGATGTCAGCCTGCAGGCCCAGGGCCGCGACAGCCGCGATGATCTGGCCGATAAGGTGCTGGCCGATTTGCAGCGCAATGGTGGCGTCTCCTACCTGACCGACAAGAGCGCTCCTGACGAAATTTACAAACGCTTTAACGTCAGCAAAGGCAATTACAAAAACGCCCTCAGCCTGCTCTACAAGCAGCGCAAAATTTTAATCGACGCCGACAAAATTACCCTGGTCTAAGCCCAAAACCTCAGTCGCCCCGCCAAATTCAGGCCTGGCAGCTCGCTGGCGGTCAGGTGGCGAGTGAATGGCGTGCCATATTCGGCGTTTTTAACCTAGTTTGCTCCACACCAACTCAACTGGAGCAACGAACCATGGACATGAAAGTAAAATCCTCACTGATTAGAAAACTGCGCAGCGAGCGCCTTTGGTCGCAGGAGCAACTGGCCGAGATTAGTGGCCTGGGGCTGCGCACTATTCAGCGCCTGGAAGCCCGCGGCAGCGGTTCTCAGGAATCAGTCAAAGCCCTGGCCTCGGTATTCGAGGTGGAAGCCGACAGTCTCTTTTGGCGCGATGGCTTCTTTCAAACCTACCAACATAAGCAATGGGGCTATGTCACCCTGGGCGCTATACCGCTCGTCATGATGCTGGTACTGGCCCTGGGCCAGGTCCTAGGTGAGCTGGCCGCGCCCGCCATAGGCATATTATTTGGCCTGCTCACCCTGGTGGGGATCGGCTTTAGCTCCATGACCATTGAAGTGAATGAGAGCGAAATCAACTGGTATTTCGGCCCTGGGCTGTTTAAAAAAAGTCTGGCGCTGGAAGAGGTTGGCAGCTGCAAAAAAGTCCGCAATCCACTGTGGATGGGTTTTGGTATTCACGCCTATGGCACCGGCTGGATTTACAACGTCTCCGGGTTGCTCGGGGTAGAGATTGAACTCAAGGGTGGCGCCTTTATTCGCCTGGGTACGGATGAACCTAATTATCTGCTGCAAGCCATAGAAGACGCCAAAGACAATGTCCAATCGCCCAAATAATCATCATTAAGGAGCAGGCACAGGTATGTCGCGCGCAATTCGCTGGGGAATTATTGG
>CBIMZH010000678.1:0-1949 GCA_966248255.1 uncultured Cellvibrio sp. | reverse complement strand
TGGCCGCCGTGAGCCTGAACTATGCCGGTGCACACAGACAGCCCCAGGCCTGTGCCCTTGCCCGGCGCTTTAGTGGTAAAAAACGGCTCAAAAATTCGCTGGCGCAGTTCTGTATTTACGCCCGGCCCGGTATCGGCAATGGCCAGCCACACCTGTGCCAGCGGTGCATCAAAGCCGCTGCTGATACGCAAATGTTTTTGTGGCGAAGCCTGCATCGCCTGGAGTGCATTAATTAATAAATTACTGATTACCTGATGCAGCTGATCGGCGTCCACCGCTACCTGAGGCAGAGTTTCTGCCAAGTGCATATCCACTTGAATTTGCTCTGCGCGCAGACCGCCCTCGAGTAAATCCAGCGCCTGATGCAACAACTGATTGAGATCTGCCTGACGCGATTGCGGCGGCTGCTCGCGCGCCATATTTAAAAAAGTGGTCACAATTTTTGCGCAGCGTTCGGCCGCCTGGGCAATTTTGTCCGCCCGCTTGAGCACCCGCGGCTCCTGCTCTGTCTCCTGCAGCAACTGCGCCTGGCCCAGTACTACAGCGAGTGGATTATTAAGTTCGTGGGCGACTCCCGCCAGCAGTGTGCCCATAGAGGCCAGTTTTTCATTGCGCTGTAAAACCTCGCGCTGATGCGCTATCTCCTGAGCGGCAGCGCGCGCTTGGGTCTGGTCGCGAATATAAGCGGTGAGCCACTGGCGGCCGATTAAATTTACCTGGCGCAGCGTCATCTCCACCGGAAACTCACTGTCGTCGCGGCGCTTGGCGGTAAGCTCTAACCGCTGCCCGGGCAGCTCAAGGGTTGAGGTTTTGCGGTAGCGATCAAAGCCCGCTTGGTGTTGCGCGCGCAGCGCCTCAGGCACAATCAAATCACCTATGTTTTGCCCCAGCGCCTCATTGCGGCTGTAGCCAAACATCTGCTCGGCGGTTTCATTAAACTCAATCACCCTGCCCTGTTCATCAACACTGATTACCGCATCCAGCGAGGCGGCCAACATGGCGCGATGCAATTGGCTGCTGTTACTTTTAATAATCAGCGCCTGGTAAAACTGCCAGCGCGAATGCTGCTCTATGGTGTAACCGGCAAACACACCAATAACCGCATTGGACACCAGAAAAAAATTATTGGGGATTATGTCCACCCAGGGCAGGCCTTTAAACAGTGCTATGCAGTTGTAGAGCAGTACAATAAACAGCACAGTTTGCAGGGCGTTAATAAAACGCAGGCCGACGATAAACAGCGTCCAGGTAATACACAGGTTGATACCCGCGTAGTAATAGTGGTTGTACTGATTGTGGGTGATCATGAGCATGGCAAAAATGCCTGCGGCGGCCACCAGGCTGGAGGCAAACACCACCTGCTGATGCACGCGTTGGAAGACGGCTAAAAATGTCAGCGCAAATAACCCCGCAAGCAGGCTGCAGGTAACCGCGCGGATCGACCAGAGCGTCCACATTTTTTCCGGCACCAGCAGGTAGTCGAGAAAGGCAAAGTTGACGTAGAGGACAAAGGCCAGCGCCAGCGCCAGACGCAACTGGCGGGCGATGGTTGCAGCAAAGTCCGCCTGATACTCCTGCTCAAGGGAAGCGTCCCTAAAGCTGAGGTTGCGCGGATTAAGCACTTGATAGCGCTGGTGAAAAGCCAGCTGGGTATAGTTATCTAAGGCGCGACGTTTCATTCAGTTCCCTGCCGCCGTATGAGGTGGTAAAAAAATTTCAGCTCGTCCCTGAGCGCCAAATAAATTAAAAAAATAAAAAATTAATTACCCAGCGACAGCTGCGCGCGCTCCAACCCGGCTTGCGCCTCTGAGCCTTGCGCCGCGTAGCGCAGCCCCTGTTGGATAAACATTTTGGCTTTTTGCGGCTGACCCAATTGAATATAGCTTTGCGCCAACAGCAGATACATATCTGCGGCGCGGCGGTCGATGCGCAGGCCGCGCTCGGCGGTG
>CBIMZH010000677.1:0-1953 GCA_966248255.1 uncultured Cellvibrio sp. | reverse complement strand
TGCCTCTGGGTTACGCGAGTGACAACAATTATTCCACAGCCACGACTATGACTGACTTGGCGGGCAATTCAAAATTCAGCTTGCCGGATTTGGCCTTGGCCGAATAGCTCACAGGTTTAATGGCATTAGGCTGGGCAAAGGTGTTGTGCGCATCCATGGTTTTGGCGGTTAACAACTGGCCTTTAACGCCCTTAATTTGCCCCTTATCCAGCGCCAGGCTGAGCTTTTGCACCTTATTGGGGTCGGTATTTACCAGCGCCAGATAGGTTTTGCCATCCTTACCCTTGGCGGCAGAAACACTGATCGCCGGTACCGACTTATCACCCAACTTGTATGCAGGTACATCTTTCAGTGCAACCGGCAGGAAGGTTGCGTCCTGGAAGGGCGCGTACATCTGGTAGGCGTAGTAGGTGGGGGTCAGGATCATCTTCTCTTTATCGGTGAGAATCATCGCCTGGAGCACGTTAACCATCTGCGCAATGTTGGTCATATGCACACGGTCGGCATGCTCGTGGAAGATATTAAAGTTGAGCGCCGCCACTACCGCATCGCGCAGGCTGTTTTGCTGGTAGAGGAAACCGGGGTTCTCGCCCTTCTCCACGTCGTACCAGGTGCCCCACTCGTCCACATAAAAGCCCAGTTTTTTCTCCGGATCATTCTTGTCGAGGATCGCGGTGTTCTGGGCAATCAGGTCATCCATATGCAGGGTGTTAACCAGGGTGGAAATCCACTCGCTCTCGGGGAAGCCGGTGGCCTGGCCCTTTTGCTTCCACTCGCCGGTAGGCAGGGTGTAATAGTGGAAGCTAATGGCGTCCACGGTCATGTTCCAGTCGTGATGAATACCCTTGGACAGTACATCGGTCCAGGCAATATTGGCGTCGTTGCCGCCGCTGGCGATAAATTTGGGCCGCGCATCAGCCGGGGTTTTGGCAAAGCTGGCGTAGCGGTTGTAAAGGCTGACGTAGTACTCGGGGGGCATCTGCCCACCACAGCCCCAGGCCTCGTTACCTATGGCGAAGTAATCCACTTTAAAGGGCTTGTCGCGGCCATTCTTACGGCGCTCCTGAGCCAGGGTGGATTTACTGTCGGAGGTCATATACTCCAACCATTCAGCCATCTCCTGAGGAGAGCCTGAACCCAGGTTGCCGTTAACATAGGTCTCGGCGCCCAGCTGCTCCGCCAGGTCAAAAAATTCGTGGGTGCCCACAGCGTTATCTTCGGTCACCCCACCCCAGTTGGTATTGACCCGTACCGGGCGCTGATCGCGCTGGCCTATGCCATCGCGCCAGTGGTATTCGTCGGCAAAACAGCCGCCAGGCCAGCGCACCAGAGGCACATGCATGGCTTTAAGGGCGCCGATTACGTCTTTGCGCCAACCGCGCACATTGGGGATTTTGGAGTCCGGGCCAACCCACATGCCCTCGTAAATACCACGGCCAAGGTGCTCGGCAAACTGACCGTAGACATTCTTGTTAATCACTGGGCCAGGCTTGGCCGTTTCTATAGTGGCGGCAGCATCTGCCAGCGCCAGTTGACTGGCCCCCAGGCCGATGACCAGGGGTAGCAGTAGTGGGCGTAAAAATCGCTGTGAGAGTTTTCTCATCTTCTCCTCCGAGACTAGTTATTACTATTGTTGAGAGTGTTATGGCTATTGCTGAAGATAGCTGTGGTTATAGTGAGCGACGAAGCATAAAGGCTTTTAGATATTATTGTCTTACAAGTTAACTAAAATTAACCCATCAATAGCCAGATGTTTCTTGTTTTTACAGGTGACGAAAAAAAACGGGCGCCTATGGCGCCCGATTTTCCTATGGCAACAGCTTATTTGCCGTTTACATCCAGCACCTGCTTGGGCAGGCGGACTTTGACGCTGGCCTGTGGCTCAGCAGCCGACTTGGCAAGAATCACTTGGTAGTCACCCTTTTCCACTCGCCAGGTTTTGTCTTTACCCTG
>CBIMZH010000676.1:0-1958 GCA_966248255.1 uncultured Cellvibrio sp. | reverse complement strand
AAGGAGCAAAAACTAATGCAGGGTTCGCCACAACTGGCTTTTGATTATTTTGCCGAGGGCGCGCGACTGGTACTTCGCCCAGGTTTACGCCGCTTTGCGCTAGTACCTATTTTGGTCAATGTGATTATTTTTATTGGCCTGACGATTACGCTGTTTTCCCTGTTTGGCGATGCCATTACCCAGGTGCAATCCTGGCTGCCCAGCTGGCTCAACTTCCTCACCTGGATTTTATGGCCGGTAATGTATTTTTTGTTTTTTGTGGTTTATGGCTACAGCTTTAATGTGATCACCAATATTATCGGCGGGCCTTTTTACGGCATTCTTGCCGAGAAAGTCGAAGAGCATCTGTGCGGACAGGCGCCCAATGGCGAGCCCTTAAGCGAATTAATTCCACGCACACTCAAGCGCGAGCTGGTAAAGCTTTGGTATTTTGTCAGCCGTGGCTTTTTGGTGTTGCTCTTGTTTGTTGTACTGTTTTTTATCCCCGGCGCCAACCTGATTGGCGCGGGCATAGGTGTGGTTTGGAGTTGCTGGTGTATGGCGGCGCAGTATATGGATTACCCGGCCGACAACCATAAGCTCAGCTTTCGCGAGATGCGTCGTCGGTTAAACAAGCAACCACTAACCAGCTACAGCTTTGGCGGGATTATTCTGCTCGGCAGCATGGTGCCTTTTTTAAATATTTTTGTAACACCCGTGGCCGTGGCGGGAGCCACGGCTTATTGGACACGCGAAGTTAAAAACTTTTAGTGCTGATCCTCTTCATCGCCATCATCTACCAGCATGCTGCCACCCGCTTCCTTCGCCCTGTGCAAATAGGTGATGGCGCGGGCAAGCTGGGCATCCAGGCTTTCACCTAGCTGATTGGTAAGCCCCATACTGACTGACAGGTAAAGCGCCTGACCATCTACCTCGATAGCCTCGCTGGCCAACAACTGTTTAACCTTGGCCAGTAGCGCTGCGGCTTTTTCGTTATCCAAACCAGGCAAGAGCACATAAAAATCATCGCCGTCTGCGCGCGCCAGCAAAAAGCGCCCGAGCATTTGCTGCAGTCGCTGGGCCAACTCGCGCAACACATAATCGCCCCAGGTATTGCCCTGGTTTTGGTTGATAGCGGCAAAGTGATCGACATTGATAACCGCCAGCGCCAGGGGTGTTTGATTGGCTTTTGCCTGCTGATAGGGTTCGCGCGCGGCGTTGAAAAAATAGGAGCGATGATAGAGGCCGGTAAGATGATCGCGCTGAGATTGGTACTTGATCTGCTCTATCAACTCAAGGGATTCAATATTGTGAATGATGCGACAGTAGAATTCTTCCGGATGAAAGGGCTTGCGCAAAAAATCGTTAGCGCCGTGCTTGATAAATTTGGCGGAGAGCGCCTCGTTGCTATCGCCAGAGACACCAATCATGATCAGGTCAGTTTTGTCGTACTTGTAGCGCAGGTTGCGCACCAGCTCAAAACCATCCATGCGCGGCATGTTGTAATCGCTGATCAACAGCTTGATGTCCGGGTTGTCGAGCAGCACCTTAATGGCATCAACGCCATCCGCCGCCTCCAGCACCTGAAATAAATGGCGACGAAACAAATTGGCCATGTGCTTGCGCGACATATCCGAATCGTCCACCACCAGCACTTTAATCTGCTGGTTTTTTTCCAGCCGTTGAATCATGGCGATAGCTTTGCTGTAAGCGTAGCGACCCTCTTTGGTAACGTAGTCCACTATGCCCTTGTTAAACAGCTGCTCGCGACGCTGCTCGTCGTAACTGCCGGTAAGCACTATGCTGGGAATTTTCTTGCCCAGAGTAAAATCCACCACTTCGCCATTGGGCGCATCGGGCAGGTTCAGATCCACCAAAGCGACAAAAAAGCCATCGGGATTTTGTTCGCAGGCCGCCTGGGTTTGCGCCAGGCTGTTGGCATAGACAGCCTCATAGGGAAGCGCTTGGGATTGAATCAG
>CBIMZH010000675.1:0-1959 GCA_966248255.1 uncultured Cellvibrio sp. | reverse complement strand
CGTTCAAGAACAAAGGCATGCAGTTGCTGCTGGACGCGGTAGTTGACTACCTGCCTTCACCAACTGAAGTTGCACCACAGCCTTTGACTGACGAAGAAGGCAACGAGACAGGCCAATTCGCCACTGTATCTCCAGACGAGCCTTTCCGCGGTCTGGCGTTCAAGATCATGGACGACCGTTTCGGCGCCCTGACCTTCGTACGCGTTTACTCAGGTGTAATTAACAAGGGTGACACCATCCTTAACTCCTTCACCGGCAAAACCGAACGCGTTGGCCGTATGGTGGAGATGAACGCTAACGACCGCACCGACCTGACCACTGCGCAGGCGGGTGACATTATCGCTCTGGTAGGTCTGAAAAACGTACAAACCGGCCACACCCTGTGTGACCCTAAACACGAATGTACTCTGGAGCCTATGGTGTTCCCAGAGCCAGTAATCTCTATCGCTGTGACTCCAAAAGACAAGAGCATGGTTGAGAAGATGGCTATCGCTATCGGCAAACTGGTATCTGAAGACCCAACTTTCCGCGTAGAAACCGATCAGGATTCTGGCGAAACCATCCTCAAAGGTATGGGTGAACTTCACCTGGACATTAAAGTTGACATCATGAAGCGCACCTACGGTGTTGAGCTGAACGTTGGTCAACCACAAGTGGCCTACCGTGAAACCATTACTCGCGAAATCGAAGACGGTTACACCCACAAGAAGCAATCTGGTGGTTCTGGTCAGTACGGTAAGATCGACTACCGCATCCGTCCAGGTCAGCCAAACACTGGCTTCAAGTTCACCAGCGTGGTTGTAGGTGGTAGCGTTCCTAAGGAATTCTTCCCAGCCATCGAGAAGGGCTTCGAGTCTATGATGGGCACTGGCCCTCTGGCTGGCTTCCCTGTGTTGGACGTTGAAGTAGAGCTGTTCGACGGTGGCTTCCACGCCGTGGACTCTTCTGCCATCGCGTTCGAAATCGCTGCTAAAGCCGCTTTCCGTCAATCCATGCCTAAAGCTGGCCCACAACTGCTGGAGCCAATCATGAAAGTTGACGTGTTCACTCCAGAAGATCACGTGGGTGATGTTATCGGCGACCTGAACCGTCGTCGCGGCATGATCAACGGTCAAGAAGCTGGCGTTACCGGCGTACGCATCAAGGCAGAAGTTCCTCTGTCAGAAATGTTTGGTTACATTTCTACCCTGCGTACCATGACCTCTGGTCGCGGTCAGTTCTCTATGGAATTCGCTCACTACTCTCCATGCCCCAACAACGTGGCTGAAGCTGTGATCGCCAAAGAGAAAGAAAAGAAAGCTGCCGCTGCTAAAAACTAAGTTTTAGCCAGGCTGTAAAAAAGCCCCGCCAGTGCAAACTGGCGGGGCTTTTTATTTGCGCACCGCTTTGTTATTCAGGTCAATCCCGCTTTGAGCGCAATCAACAACCTGGCCCAGGCCCGCTCTGCTTGCTCCGGGTTATACACCTGCGAATCTATCGGGCACCAGCCGTGCAAAGTACCTGGGTAGACTTCAATTTCAGCTTTGAGTTTGGCTGCGGCAAACGCCTCAGCCAGAATTGTTTTCGCCTGGGGATCGCGCTGGTCATCGTTCTCGGCAATAGCAATTAAAAACTGCGCTTTCATGCTGGGAATCAGTAAATGCGGGCTGTCCGGCGCCTGGGTGACCAGACCTCCACCGTGAAAGGTCGCGCCCAGGCCAATGCGATCCGGCAGGGCTGCCGCCGTGCGCATGACCATGGGGCCGCCCATGCAATAGCCCATTGTGCCCAGTTTGTGCTTGTTATCTACCGGCTTTTGCTGATCCAGCCAGGCGACCAAGGCCTTGGCGTCAGTCACATGCGTCTGGGGGCTCAGAGTTTTAGCCAAGGCTATTACCTTGGAGCGAGTATCAGGATCGCCAAAGCTGGCCCCCTCAGCCACCACTGGCGCCTTCTCGCTGCGATAGAAAGGATTAACCA
>CBIMZH010000674.1:0-1959 GCA_966248255.1 uncultured Cellvibrio sp. | reverse complement strand
GGCCGGAACCGCGGCGGCGCAGGCCTTCCACATTGATATTTTTAGCTTCGGCTGGGCTGCCATTAACCATCACATAGGCAGGTACATCCTTGCCAATCGCGGTACCCATGCCGGAGAAGCTGTGGGCGCCAATGCGGCAGAATTGATGCACCAAGGTAAAGCCGCTGAGAATGGCCCAATCACCCACATGGACATGGCCGGCAAGGGCGGTGTTATTTACCAGAATACAGTGATTGCCAATCACACTGTCGTGACCGACGTGAACATAGGCCATCAGCAGGTTGTGATTGCCGATGGTAGTTTCGTTGCGATCCTGTACTGTGCCGCGGTGAATGGTCACACCTTCGCGGATAATATTGTGATCACCAATCACCAGGCGAGTGGGCTCGCCTTTGTATTTCAAATCCGGAGTGTCGTCGCCCACCGTCGAAAACTGGTAGATACGATTGTGTTTGCCAATTACCGTGGGGCCTTTAATTACCACGTGGGAGGCAATGATGGTTCCTTCACCTATCTCGACATCCGGCCCTATAAGCGTCCAGGGGCCCACCTGCACATCGGCAGCAAGACGGGCACTGGGATGAATTATTGCGGTTGAATCAATCAAGATGGGAACTCGGCGTGATTAAACTTTACGGTCGGCACAAAGAATTGTAGCAGAGGCAGCCAATACGCCATCGACAGAAGCCTTGCATTCAAACTTCCAGATGCCGCGCTTTTCGGAGATCACGCGGGATTCCAACTGCAGGCGATCACCGGGAATAACCTGACGCTTGAAGCGCACATCATCAACACCAGCGAACAAATAAATGGAACCGTCTTGTGGCTTTTTACCCATGGTTTTAAAGCCGAGAATACCCGAGGCCTGAGCCATGGCTTCAATAATCATTACCCCTGGGAACACCGGGTTTTGCGGGAAGTGGCCGTTAAAAACTTCTTCATTCACGGTAATATTTTTATAGGCGACAATGGATTCGCCCTCTACCAATTCCACTACCCTGTCTACCAACAGGAAAGGATAACGGTGTGGCAGATACTCGCGAATTTCGTTTACATCCATCATGGTCGATGACCCCAAGCGAATTAATTAATAAGTTATTCGGTACCCTGCTGACGCTCTAGTTTAATCAGGCGTGTAGCAAGGTTATCCAATTGACGGAAGCGCGCGGCGTTTTTGCGCCAATCTCGCGTCGGGCCAAGTGGAGTACCGGAGGAATAAGAGCCTGGTTGATCTATGGAGTGGGTGACCAGTGTCATGGCGGTAATATGTACGCCATCGCAGATGTCTAAATGCCCAACTATGCCCACAGCACCGGCAATTGTGCAATTTGCACCTATGCTGGTGCTTCCCGCTACTGCCGTGTGTCCGGCTATAGCGGTGTTTTTGCCAATCCGCACATTATGAGCGATTTGCACCAGATTATCGATAATTACCCCATCGCCGATGCAGGTATCTTCCAGAGCGCCGCGATCAATACAGGTGGATGCACCCACCTCAACCCGGTTGCCGATTAGCACACCACCAAGTTGATGTATTTTCACCCAACCCTCGGCACTGGGAGCAAAGCCAAAACCATCTGCGCCTATAACAGCACCGGCATGAAACAGACAATCCTGGCCAATACTCACGCCCTGATAAAGGGTGACATTGGCCATCAGACGGGTACCGCTACCAATCACACAGTGGTCGCCCACCACCGAGCCCGGACCTATAACAACATTGTCCCCCAGAGTGACATTACAACCGAGCACAGCATTGGCCGCGATGGACACGCCAGCGCCCAAATGACAATCCTCGCCAACAACCGCAGAGTTGTGGATACCCGCAGCAGCGGAAGCTGAGATGTCAAATAAAGCAGTTGCCTTGGCAAAACCCAGATAGGGGTTTTTAAGAACGAGCTTATTACCGGGGAGGTTGTCTGCCAGGGGGTAGTCGAAGTCATAGGAGACCGTCTTCAC
>CBIMZH010000673.1:0-1962 GCA_966248255.1 uncultured Cellvibrio sp. | reverse complement strand
TCGCCAGCGGGCGAAAAACGCAATAAAAGCCAACAGTTCTTAACCCCAAAACCCCCACCATTTACCAGTTCACAAGCACCAACTTTGCTATATTCAAACTTCAGATTGTTGGGCATGGCTGCCCAACCTACGCCCTCGCCAGCACACAAGAGTTCCCCCATGCAGTCACTCATCAACAAAATTATCAATCAGGTTGACCAGGTATTACTGGGTAAAGACCAGCAAGTGCGTCTCGCCCTGGCCTGCCTGTTTGCCAAGGGCCACTTGCTGATTGAAGACCTGCCCGGCATGGGCAAAACCACCCTGGCCCACTGCTTGGCCAAGGTGCTGGGCCTGAACTTTGAACGAGTGCAGTTCACCAGCGACCTGCTGCCGGCGGATATTCTCGGTGTGGCGATTTTTGAAAAAGACAGCGGCGCCTTTAAGTTTCACCCGGGGCCGGTGTTTACCCAAGTTCTTTTAGCGGACGAGATCAACCGCAGCTCACCCAAAACCCAAAGTGCACTACTGGAGGCGATGGAGGAAGGCCAGGTGACTATCGAGGGCGCCAGCCGCCCCCTACCCTCGCCGTTTTTTGTGATTGCCACGCAAAACCCTCTGAGCCAAAGCGGCACCTTTCCTCTGCCCGAGTCGCAGCTGGACAGGTTTTTAATGCGCATCTCCCTCGGCTACCCCAGCCCGGCTTCCGAGCGTTTATTGTTTGAGGGCGTAGACCCGCGCGCGCGCATCCGCGCTATGGAGCCCCTGGTGGACGAAAGCCAGCTGGCAGCGATTCAACTCCAGGTGCAGCAAGTAAAAGCCGCCCCTGCGGTGCTGGATTATGTGCAGCGGCTGGTGGCCTTTACCCGCAGTGATATCCAATTTAGTTATGGCTTGAGCCCGCGCGGTGCCCTGGCACTGGTGGCAGCCGCCAAAGCCTGGGCGCTGGTGCACGGGCGCGATTACCTGGTGCCGGAGGATGTGCAAGCCGTATTGCCAGCGGTGACTGGCCACAGAGTGCGCGGCAGTGGCCAGAGCCTGCAGGGCGAACCCCTGGTACAGCGGCTGCGCGAGAGCGTAGACGTAATCGGCTAAGCCCATGACCAGCCATTGGCGCCAACAGTGGCGCAACTATTGGCAGAAGCGAATGGAGGCCTGGGTCGACCGGCGAGTAGCGGTCGCTAACGAGCACCACCTCAATCGCCACAACCTCTACACCTTCCCCAATTTTCAGGGCCTGCTTTATTTAGGCGCGCTACTGGTGGTTTGGGTGATGGGCACCAATTACCAAAACAACCTGATTCTCGGCCTCTGCTATTTGATGGCGAGCCTGTTTGTGGTGTCCATTCTCCATGCCTACGCCAACCTCGCTGGTTTGAGTATTAAATTTGTGGGGGCCGAACCGGTGTTTGTCGGCGATAAAGCAGGCTTTGTGCTGGAGTTGAGCAGCGACCACGCCAAGGGCGTGGAAAATATTCGCCTGCGCTGGGATGGCAGCACGCCAGACCCCATCAGCCTGCTGCCAGGTGAGCCGCAGCGGGTCACCATTTGGCTGGACGCCAGGCGCAGGGGCTATTTGCGCCCTGGCCGTCTGCTACTGGAAAGCTACTTCCCGCTGGGGATTATTCGCTGCTGGACCTGGCTGCGCCTGGATGCAAAAGCACTGGTCTACCCCCAGCCGCTGCCACTGCAAGAACCTCAAGCCGCTGCGGCCAATGGGCAGGAAGAAGGCCAGGGACAGTTAAAGCGGGGCGAGGAGTTTCAGGGCTTGCGCAGCTACCAATTGGGCGACCCGATTAAACATATCGCCTGGAAGCAGTTTGCCCAGGAGCGAGGGCTGTTTACCAAGGAGTATCAGGAGCCGCTGGCCAGCGAAAAATGGCTGGATTGGCAGAGTTTGAGTTATGGCCAGGAAGAGCGCCTCGCCTGCCTTTGCCACTGGGCATTGAACTATGAACAGCGCCAGCTCAACTACGGCCTGCG
>CBIMZH010000672.1:0-1963 GCA_966248255.1 uncultured Cellvibrio sp. | reverse complement strand
TAACCCTCGGCGGGCACTCCATCCACTAGCAATGTCGGCAGGCAGGGGCGCAACACCTGGGTTGCTGTTTCCAGCAGGCGGCATTGGCTCCAGCTCACTAACAGGCGATTGGTGCCATCAAACAAAGGCGCAAGCGAGGCGAAGCGGCCGTGCAACGACACCAGATCGGGGGTGATATCCACCGGTTTAATGGAGATGGAACTGAGGTTGCCTTCGGCTTCAGCGGTACCATCAAACACCACCATATCGCCGCCGAGTGATGTTTGGTTAAACATATAGATGGCGGCAATACGACCATCGGGCAGCGGCTGGGGTTTAAACAAGCGCGCTGGCTCATCCAGGTTGGCATCATCCTGATTCAAACTGACCGCACCAAAGTACGGCTGCACATTTGTGCCATCAGGATTGGCGGTATAAAAACTCAGTTGATTGGCGCCAAATCCATCCCAGCGCACATAGAGAATTCGTCCGTCCGCCAATAGCGATGGCTGATAATCGTGACTCTGGTTAAAGCTGATCTGCTCTATATCCGTGCCGTCATCTTTCATCACATGCAGCTCAAACGCGGCTATGTCGCCATCGCGCTCGTTGACTGCAGAAAATTGCGGTTTGCCTTCATCCAATAAAATTTCACGGCTGCGCTTCTGCCGGTTAGAGGCAAACAAGATGCGTCCATCCGGTAAAAAATGCGGGCTTAAATCATCGCCTTTTTCCGCTTCAAAATTGGAGCTGATAACTCGCCTGAGGGTTTTGCTCTCCAGCTCATAAAGCCAGATATTCCAGGTGGGCTGCTCATCTTCATCCAAATCCGGATCTTCAGGCGCGCGCATGGCAAACACCAGCTTTTTGCCGTCAAGAGAGGCGGCGACATCCTTCACATCGTAATTGGGTGTATCTGGCGTAAAGTTGGGGTCATCGGCAAACACCTCAGCCGTCACATTGACGGCCTTGGCCTGAACGGTGGCGCGATCCTTAATAAACAGTTCACCACCCGGATTAAATTCGCGTGGATCAAATACATCCGGGTACACCGGATTGCCGTCTTCATCCAGTGGAATTGGGCGCTGCACATAGGCCAGTGGCAGATCGACAACAACCGGGTCCGGCTCCTGTCCGGAATTGGAGCCACCACCACCGCCGCCACCACAGGCACTGAGCAGAAATGCCGCACCGGCCATTAGCGCAAAAGGAGCGCGCCAGACACAGAATTTAAATAATTTTGATGCCATGAATTCAGAGCCCCTCGGGCTTGAGCCATAAATATTTGGAGAGCAAAGGTTCGTTCAATTGGAGCCAATATTCAAAAGCCGCGCCAATAGCAGCCTTTCGCTAGCCAGGCGCTGGCAGACAAGATATTCAACTTATTTTGACGCTACCAGTGTGCGCGACTTCGCGAATCTCAAGGCTAAATTACCAAACTGCGAAAGCGGAACCAGTTGGCATTTGGCCCTAACAGGTACCAAATTGACAATCTGTGACAAATTTGGCGTTTGCTTCGCGATCGAGGGGCAGGCGTAATAAACGCTTGGGAATATACTAGCGATTATTTTTTACACATTGGCGCCAGGATCAAACGCACAACCCTAAGGTTTTAGCAGGCAAACTTATAATTAGCGACCTGCGTCTAATTTTTATCTTTTTTGCCCGGTTAATCCAGCAACTGCTGGGCTTGCAGGCCGATTTAGGCACAGACACTGCATAGACTGCGCATTAGCTCTGCCCAGAACCAGTCACTGGCACAAACTTATCTCACCCTGAACCACAACGACTCAACATCAGGGACCAGACCACAACTCAAAGTGCGCGGCGCGCACTAACACTTGGGAGCAACCGTGATCAGACACTCTCTTTCCAGAATACTCAGGCCAATGGCAAAGCAATTGCCGCGAGTTGGCCTGTGTTCTATGGCGCTGTCACTGGCGCTGATTTCTCGGCCGCCATGCTCGCTGAGGCGCGCCGCCTG
>CBIMZH010000671.1:0-1971 GCA_966248255.1 uncultured Cellvibrio sp. | reverse complement strand
CTGCCTGGCATTTTGGCATTACTTTCAGCAGTGGTTGGATACCCCTTTGCCATTGTCTGAACAGGGTTACAGTTATGAATTAAAGTCTGGGCAGACGCTGGGGAACCTGGCTTACAAAATGGCTGCCGATGGGGCTCTGGATCACCCCCGCTGGTTGCGTCTCTATGCTCGCTTGCAGCCCAACCATAAAATCCATGCGGGTGAATACAATTTCGCTTTGGGCACAACGCCCAAAAGCTTGATGCAAAAATTGCTTAAAGGCGAGGTGGTACTTTATCAAGTGACCTTTCTCGAGGGTTGGACTTTTGCCCAGGCAATGATTGCGCTCAATCAGGCGGAATCCCTGGATCACCAGTTGTCTGGTTTAAATGACGATGAGCTAAAAGCCAAATTGGGCTTTGCTGAAGATAATCTCGAGGGTTGGTTTTTCCCCGATACCTATAGTTTCAGTCGGCACTCCAGTGATCTGGATGTGTTAAAACAAGCCCATCAAAAAATGCGCGCTTTGCTCGATAAAGAGTGGGCCGAGCGGGCGGAAAATCTGCCCTTTAAAACTGCCTACGAAGCCTTGATTCTCGCTTCCATAGTGGAGCGGGAAACCGGGAGTCTGAGTGAGCGCGAGCAGATCGCTGGTGTGTTTGTGCGCCGCTTGCAGCGTGGTATGCGCCTGCAAACCGACCCAACGGTAATTTACGGTATGGGCGACAGTTTTAAGGGCAATATTTCACGCAAGGATCTGGCCGCTAATAACCCTTACAACACCTATCAAATTGATGGTTTGCCGCCCACACCCATATCCTTGCCCAGTGCAGCTTCACTTCGCGCGGTATTGCACCCAGCGTCGGGTGATGCGCTCTATTTTGTCGCCAAGGGTGATGGCACCAGCGAGTTTTCCGCTACCCTGGAACAGCATAATGCTGCTGTGCGCCGCTATCAGTTGAAGCGCCGCAGCGACTACCGCTCGGCACCTAAACCCCAGCCGGTAAAAGACTAGCCGAAAGGCCTATCTCCGCCAGGGCATTAGCGGTATCAAAAGCCCTGGCGACTGGTTACAATAGCCCCATTTTTCCCGCTGGAAACAGCGAACCCTTTGATTCAATTGCGGATTTTTTGATCATATGAGCGAAAGCCACAACACCCCAGCGGCGGGCGAAGATACCTCCAGTAAACCGGCAAAACCCATGCACTTTATTCAGCAGATTATCCGCAAGGATCTGGATAGCGGCCTGCACAAAAATATCGTCACTCGCTTCCCGCCCGAGCCCAATGGTTATTTGCACATTGGTCACGCCAAGTCCATCTGCCTGAACTTTGGTGTTGCGCAAGAATTTGGTGGCCAGTGCAATCTGCGCTTTGACGATACCAACCCGGAAAAAGAAAATGAAGAGTACGTCAACTCCATTATGGAAGACGTCAAGTGGTTGGGTTTTGACTGGGCAGGGGAGGTGAAGTACACCTCAGATTATTTCGATACCCTCTATGACTGGGCAATCCATTTAATTAAAAATGGTCAGGCGTTTGTCTGCGACCTTAACGCCGAGCAGATGCGCGAATACCGCGGCAGCCTGACTGAACCAGGTAAAAACAGCCCTTTCCGCGAGCGCAGCGTAGAAGAAAACCGCGCACTTTTTGAAAAAATGCGCGCGGGTGAATTTGCTGAAGGTACCTGCTCGTTACGCGCCAAAATTGATATGAGCTCGCCCAATATTAATTTGCGCGATCCAATTATCTATCGCATCAAAAAAGCCCATCACCACCAAACCGGTGACAAGTGGTGCATTTATCCTTCTTACGACTTTGCCCACGGCCAAAGCGATGCGCTGGAAGGCATTACTCACTCCATTTGCACCCTGGAGTTTGAAGATCACAAACCGCTTTACGATTGGTTTATTCAACACCTGCCAGTACCAGCGGTACCTCGCCAGTACGAATTTGCCCGCTTGAATATCAACTATGCAGTGACCAGCAAGC
>CBIMZH010000670.1:0-1974 GCA_966248255.1 uncultured Cellvibrio sp. | reverse complement strand
GGGTGGTACATATTCCGTTTTTCCTTATGGCGCTACTTATGTTGAATTGGCACAGCTTGACCCATTCCAGAGCCAAGCGGGTGAGGTCGGTCAATGCGTAAAATTACCAGCTATATTTCGCGCACCGTATTTGGTGCTATAGCGCTCACCCTATTGGTATTTGCCTCACTGGATTTTATTTTTATCTTTATAGATGAGCTAAATAAGATCAAAGGCGATTACACAGCAACAGAAGCTTTTTATTACATGCTGCTGAGCATGCCGCGGCGGCTGTATTCGCTAATTCCTTTTGCCTGTTTGATCGGCTCGCTAATCGGCCTTGGTTTGCTTGCCAATACCAGTGAGCTGGTGGTGGTGCGTGCGGCCGGTGTGTCAGTTAAACGAATTGTGTGGATAGTGCTGCGCCCAGCGCTGATTTTTATCATGCTGTCTGTGGTTATTGGTGAGTATGTGGTGCCCACTACCGAATTGATGGCCGATAACCGCAAGGTTCTACTGCGCGATAACTATGTCAGAACCTCGCGCAATATGTGGCAGCGCGAAGGCAATGAGTATCTGTTTGTACAGGCGGTAATGCCTGGCGGTGTTGCCTATGGTTTGCGCCGCTACCAGTTTGACGACCAGCATCATCTGCTGTCGGCCAGTGTCAGCAAGCAAGCGGTTTATCAGGGCGGTCGTTGGGAGGAGGAAGAGGTTAAAGTCAGTCATATCGCTAATGACCAGATTGCCACCGAGGTTTTGCCCAGGCGCACCTGGAATACCCCCTTGACGCCTGAGCTGTTAAATATCCTGGTGCGCGAGCCAGAGGATATGTCCTTAAGCAGTTTGCGTTTTTACACCAACTACCTGGAGCAGCAGAGCTTAAATGCCAGCGACTACGCCCTGGCTTTCTGGCAAAAAATGCTGCGCCCCCTGGCCATTGTCAGCCTGGTGTTGATTGCTATTTCGTTTATTTTTGGCCCGCTGCGCAGCGTCACTATGGGCCAGCGAATTTTTACCGGTGTGGTTATTGGTATGGGCTTTCAGCTGCTGCAAAAGCTGATTGGGCCAGCCAGTTTGGTGTTTGGTTTTTCGCCAGTTATCGCCGTGTTGCTGCCCATTTTGTTGTGTGCACTTATCGGCGGCTACTTGCTCAGTCGCGCCCGCTAAAGCGGGCGCTGTCTTATATTCGCGGACGCTGCCTTATTCTTTCTGCGCGGTTTTAGTGGTCACAGTTTTGGTGCTCATGTAGGTGCGGGTGCCGCTCAATCTATCGTGCAGTGTTTGCCGCTCTTTGTCCGCATACATCAGCCAATAACCAGCCCCTAAAAAAGCCAATGACAGCGGCGCGCAGGCCAGGCGAATCAGGCATTGGCTATAGCTGGGCAGTTTGCCATCAGTGCTGCGAATGGTGAGTCGCCAGGTTTTCATACCCAGGGTCTGGCCACTTCTGCGCCAAAAAAAGCAAAAGAAGCCCAGCATCACCAGTATCCAGCCTAAAAACACCGCGGGTGCAAAAACGCCAAACTCCATGCGATGGCCTGGCTCGGGCATGCCTTTGGTGACGGCGTAGATGGCGCTAATTAAATAACCGTAGAGAAAACTCAGTGCCGCCAATAGCAGTGTGTCGTAAACCATGGCGGCAAAGCGGCGCCATAGTCCTGGGGTGGAATAGTTGGGGTTGATCATAGGGCTGGTCTTTTTGGGTCAGGCTGGCTCGAATTGAGTTGGCGTGAGGGATTAAACGTGAAAGTGCAGTAGCCAGTTGCCCGCCTGGGCGACGGGTTGGCCAAGGCTGATCTCGCCTTTACCTACTAAGGGCAACTCTTCGCGGCGCAGGTAGATGGGGTCCTGTTCCTGGCTGCACACATAGGTGCCGTTGGTGGAGTGATCAATCAGCACGTATTTGCCGCGGCGAAACTCTATATGGCAGTGCTCGCGCGAGGCCAGGCCGTTTTCCACGATCAAATGCGACTTGATGGGGTCGCGGCCAAT
>CBIMZH010000669.1:0-1983 GCA_966248255.1 uncultured Cellvibrio sp. | reverse complement strand
TTCGCCTGGTTTAACTGGCAGTCACGACACTGACCGCAGCGCCTCCTTTGTGAGAACCCGCGAGAAGGTGGTGCCTGCGGTCAGTGTCGTGGCTGCCAGTTAAACCAGGCGAAAACCCACCCGGATTTTATTTGGGTGACGCCCGAGGAAGGTAGCAAAGCCATTAAGGTGGATCAGGTGCGCGAGCTGACGGAGGCTTTGGCCAAGACAGCTCAGCAGGGTGGCTATAAGGTGGTGATTTTGGAGCCAGCAGAGGCGATGAATGCCAACGCCGCCAACGCGCTGCTTAAGTCCCTAGAGGAACCGGCGGCGCACACTCTATTGCTTTTGATTTCGCACAGTCCAAGTTCCGTATTGCCCACCATTCGCAGTCGCTGCCAGCTGCGCGCTCTGGCAATGCCGCGCCAGGAGCTGGTATTGCGCTGGCTCTCGCCATTGCTGGTTGGGCGCAGCCTGGAGGCGGAAGATTTGTTGATTGCTGCCCGCGGCGCCCCGCTTATTGCCATGGCCTTGTTGGAAGGTGATGCACTGGAGCTGCGCGAGCAACAGCTGCAACAGTTAGTTCGCCTGAGTCTTGGTCAGCTTTCGGCTATAGATCTGGCTGCCAACTGGCAGAGTGCGGATATGGCCACACTGATGGAGTGGTATATGGGCCAGATTCACGCGCTGTTGCGCTGGCTCGCTGGGGCTGAAGATCCACAGGTGCGACTCTGGCCGGTCGAGTTTCGCGAGTTAGTCGCCCGCGTTAGCCCGCTGGTATTGCACAGGTATATGGAGAAACTGCTGGTTTCCAAACGCCAGGTATTGAGCGGCTCCAATCCCAACAAGCAGTTGATGTGGGAGGAGTTGTTACTTGATTGGGGCGCCGTGATTAGATCTTCGCATTCCCTCAGGTCCTAATTGCTCAAGTCCTAGTTGCTCAGGTTCTAGGCGTTAAGGTCCTGGTCGCTCAGGTTTAAACAGCGTCCGGTAAAGGTGGCGTATGGACACTGAGGGGCTAATCTATTAGTGTTCACTACCACAAGGCATTCACGCAGGACAGGTTATGCAAGCAATAGGTGGCGGCGCCCGCAACGGCATACTTTCTCTCACCATCAAAGACAAGGCAGTGCTCTATGCCGCCTATATGCCCTTTGTGAGCAACGGTGGGCTATTTATTCCCACCAATAAAAGCTACAAGTTGGGCGATGAAGTTTTTATGCTGTTAAGCCTGATGGACGAAGCGGAAAAAATCCCCGTAGCGGGCAAGGTGGTCTGGGTGACGCCCAAGGGTGCTCAGGGCAATAGAGCTGCAGGTATTGGTGTGCAATTTAGCGATCAGGACAATATCGCGGTAAACAAAATTGAGACTTATCTTGCAGGTATGCTCGGCTCTGACAAGCCCACCCATACCATGTAAAATTGGCGTCTGCCTGAATTATCCAAAGCCAGGTTTATACCTGGCTTTTTTATTTATTGCCCCCCGGGGTTGCCAGCGGAGTTAGCTGTTCATGCTTGTGGATTCCCACTGCCATCTGGATCGAATTAATTTAACGCCCTACAACGGTCAGCTGGAACTGGCGATTGCCGCTGCCCATGAGCGCGGTATTCAGCAAATGCTGTGCATTGGCATCAGCCTGGAAAATATCCAAACGGTGATAGACATTGCTCAGGCCAATCCAGGGGTAGTTGCCTCTGTGGGCGTTCATCCCTGCGATGTCAAAGAGGGAATGGCTTCGCTGGATCAGTTAAAAAATTGGGCGAGTCAACCCAAGGTGGTTGCATTAGGTGAAACCGGCCTTGACTACCACTATGAAACCGAAAGTAAGGAGCTGCAGCATGAAAGCTTTGCCCTGCATTTGACTGTGGGTAAAGAAGTGGGTCTGCCGGTGGTGGTTCACACCCGCGAGGCAAGGGCAGATACCCTGGCGCTGATTAAAGCGCACGGTAGCCTGGAGCACAGCGGTGTGCTGCACTGTTTTACCGAGGACTGGGAGATGGCCA
>CBIMZH010000668.1:0-1985 GCA_966248255.1 uncultured Cellvibrio sp. | reverse complement strand
CAGCGAAGTCCACACCTGGCCGGGGGATAAATTGGAAGCAGCCAAATGGGTTGGCAGGACTTCACCTATGGCCCAGGGCTGGCGCCCATACTCGGCGACAAACCAACCGGTTTCGCAGGCGATCCAGGGCAGTGGCAAACTGAATAAAGCAATCTTGAGGAACCAGCGCGGTTTATCCTGCTGGTGTTTGGTGCTCAACCAAAAGGCGTAGACAAATATCACCAGCATAGCCAGGCCGCAGGCGACCATGACGCGGAAGCTCCAGAACATTGGCGCGACCTTGGGTACAGTGGATTGCACTGCAAGATCAATTTGCTCTGGCGTTGCTTGCGCCGGGTTGTCGGTAAAACGTTTTAGCAGCAGGCCATAGCCTAAATCGGCTTTAACGCTTTCAAACTCGGCGATGGTTTGCGCGGATTTATCGCCAGTTTTTAATTGTGTAAGCAGCGCATAGGCGCGCATGCCGTTAATCACCCTGTGTTTGGCGTGCTCGCTCAAATCTTTAATACCCAATACAGGTTCGGAGATAGAGCGCGTGGCAATCAAACCTAGTGCATAGGGAATTTTTACCGCGCCCTTGGTCACTTCCTCCTCCTGATGAGGAAAACCAATTAAGGTAAATGCCGCGGGCGGTGCCTGGGTTTCCCACTCGGCTTCAATCGCTGCCAGTTTCATTTTTTGCACATCGCCCACTTCGTAACCGCTCTCGTCACCGAGAATAATGACCGACAGCGCCGAGGCCAAACCAAAGCTGGCGGCTATGGCAAAGGAGCGACGGGCAAAGGCCACGTCCTGACGTTTTAATAAATAGTAAGAGGAAATCGCCAACACAAAAATTGCGCCTGTGCAGTAACCGGCAGACACTGTGTGGACAAACTTTACCTGCGCCACTGGGTTAAAAATTACCTGGGCAAAATCGGTGACTTCCATGCGCATAGTTTCGTAATTAAATTCCACCCCCACCGGGTTTTGCATCCAGCCGTTGGCAATCAAAATCCACAGCGCCGAGAGGTTGGAGCCGAGCGCCACCAGCCAGGTTACGGCCAGGTGTTGCACCTTGCTCAATCTGTCCCAGCCAAAAAAGAACAGGCCGACAAAAGTGGATTCCAAAAAGAATGCCATCAATCCTTCAATGGCCAGGGGCGCACCAAACACATCGCCCACATAGTGGGAGTAGTAGGACCAGTTGGTGCCAAACTGGAACTCCATAGTTAAACCGGTAGTCACCCCCAGGGCGAAGTTAATACCAAATAACTTGCCCCAGAATTTCACCATGTCTTTATAAATTTGCTTGCCGGTCATCACATAGACCGACTCCATAATTGCCAGAATAAAACTCATGCCCAGGGTGAGCGGCACAAAAATAAAGTGATACATGGCCGTCAATGCAAATTGCAGACGCGACAAGTCCACAGCGACATCAGTCATGGGAGGCATCCTTTAAAGGTGGAGTGGGAGCGGAACTGGAAGCCTGGGCCGCGACAGGCGCGGAGGACAACAGGCCCAGTTGCTGGGTCACTGGTGCCTGGGGTTGGCCCAGTAAGGGTTTAAAGGCCAGCTGCCAGAGCAGCAGCAACAGCGCCAGCTTGAGTGCGAGCACCCAGCTGAGGTGAAATACCAGCGGAATGCGAAATACAGAGTCCTCCGGCAAGCATTCACGCAATCGGGAGAAAATCATCGGATTCAGTCCTACTTGGCAGCCAAAAACGCGACTAGAATGTAGGAAACCCGTTTACTAGCGATTGATATATATCAATTTGAAATAAAATCTCTAACGCCATCTCCCTCCTGGGTCCGGCTGTACTGGTCTATGAAAATAATTAATGGAGGTCTCGGACTAATTCTGTCGCTGTGGCTGTGCGTGGCACAGGCGCAGACGGTGTTCTCTATGCGCGACCAGGAGACACCCGGCGACAAGCGCGAAAATTACAACAAACAGCTGATCCAGCTGGCACTGGATAAAACCCGCAGGCTCTATGGCAACT
>CBIMZH010000667.1:0-1991 GCA_966248255.1 uncultured Cellvibrio sp. | reverse complement strand
ATGGCGTGCAGCGGGGTGTAGACACCATCGGCGGCCAGGGTGTGATAAACCTCGAAAACCTCCAGGGGCGACATTTCCACCGAGCCCAGTAGCAGCGAGGGCACCTGAGTAACATCGCCGCTATAACCGGCGGTGTGCAGGGTTTTCACCACGCGGCTGAGGCCCAGAGTCATACCCAGGCGCGCGGTGGCCTGATTGTAAGAGTGAGCCAGGCCGACATAGAGGGGGATATCGCCATGGCTCTGTTTGTCGGCGTTTTGCGGCGCCCAGTTATCGCCACCGGATTTATAGCTCACAGGTTCGTCGCTGATAATGGTGCCCAGGTTGTACTTTTGCGGGATCTCCAGCGCCGACAGATAAACCAGCGGCTTGATCAGTGAGCCCACCTGACGCTTGGCATCCAAGGCGCGGTTAAAGCCGTCAAAGCGCGGGTTGCGGTCGCCCACCAAGGCGAGAATTTCACCATTGCCCACCGAGGTCACCACCAGGCTGCCCTGCAGATCCGGCACCTTGTAGCTTTTGGCCAGCTGCTCAACTCTATCCTTAACCGCCTGCTCGGCACGGCGCTGCACCGCGGGTGACAGCGTGGTAAATATGCGCAGACCCTCAGTGCGCAGGTCATCCTCGTTATAGGATTCGCGCAACTGGCGTTTGACCAGATCCATAAACGCCGGGTAGCTGGTAATACCGGCGCGGCTTTCGCTCACTATGCCCAGGGGCGCAGCCTGGGCGGTTTTCAACTGCGCCTCGGTAATCAGGCCTTCATCCTTCATCACCCCCAGCACTATATTGCGCCGCTCTTTGGCGCGCTCCGGATGGCGCCAGGGGTTGTAGTAGGAGGCGCCTTTGACCAGGCCCACCAGCAGCGCCACCTCCTGGGTATTCAGCTCTGCCAACGGCTGGCGATAGTAGTGTTGGCTGGCCAGGGCAAAACCGTGAATGGCGCGGTTGCCAGCCTGGCCGAGAAAGACTTCATTGATATAGGTTTCGAGGATTTCTGCCTTGCTGTAGTGCAACTCCAGCAGCAGCGACATTAGCGCCTCGGGGATCTTGCGGTGAAACAGGCTCTGCTCGTTGGACAGATAAAAGTTTTTCACCAGCTGCTGGGTGATGGTACTGCCGCCCTGGCGCACATCGCCGGAGCGCATATTGATCCAGGCGGCGCGGATAATCGCCAGCGGCGATACCCCGTGGTGTTCAAGAAAGTGTTTGTCTTCCACCGCCAGCAGGGTTTCGCCCAGCAGCGGCGGCAGGTCGGCCAGACGCACCAGAATCCGGTCCTCTTTATCGGCGGGGTAAAAGCCGCCTATCTCTTCCGGCTCCAGGCGCACCAGGGGCATCTCGGCACCGGCGACATCGCGCAGACCGGTGACCAGATTGCCACTCATCTCCAGCTGGAATTTTTGCGCGGCTTCGCGCTTGTCCCAAAACTCAAAACCGCGGCTGTTTATGCGGTAGGCATAGCCACCATAGGCAGGGCTTTTAGTGACCTGCCCTGGCGCACTGGCGCTGGACACAAAGCGGTAACCCAGCGCCTGCAGCTGCTGATCCAAAGCGCTGGGGCTCAACTCCAGGCCCTGGTACAACTCCAGCGGCTGAGCGTAAACGTGGGCCGGCAGCGCCCACTTTTTGCCTTCAAACTTGTGCCTCACCACTGTGTCCAGGTACATAGCCCAAAAGCCCACCAGGGCGACAACCGCCAGGCAGATATAGAGCAACCAAAGGCGGACAAGCGCCCATCCGCGACGCGGGGCAACAGTTGAGGAGGATTTACGCGAGCGGGCAACGGAGCGGCGTCTAGTCATGCAAGAATCTTAATAACCGGGAAAATGGGCAAAGTAATTTTGGGCGCTAGTCTAACAGCCTTGGCCCTTACGCACCCAAGCCTGTGCGCAGACGAGGATATTTTGCATAATGCGCGCCCCCATACAGCAAACAGGATTAGGCCATGAGCAAACAATTTGACATCTACGGTATAGGTGCCGCCCTGG
>CBIMZH010000666.1:0-2001 GCA_966248255.1 uncultured Cellvibrio sp. | reverse complement strand
GTTCATTTCGTATGCCGTATGGTGGATCCGTCAATCTATTTTGCAGGCTTTAGCTGAACAAACCAGCGAAAATTTTTATCGTTTATTTAGTAAAGCCAAGCAGTATCTCCCTGCCTGATTTTTCCAATTTATAAGAGTCAATTTATGTCTGCACAAATCCAACAACTCATCATCATGCTCGATCTGCAGGACGGCATGAACACCAAGGTAACCGCTAACTGGCAGCAGCAGGGCTATGAATGGTACAGGGCTATCTGGGTTGAGTGCGCTGAACTTATGGATCACTACGGCTGGAAGTGGTGGAAAAAGCAAACGCCGGATACCGAGCAGGTGGCATTGGAATTAATCGATATTTGGCACTTTGGCTTGAGTATTCTGCTGCAGTCAGGTCAGTCCCGCGAAGCGATTGCCGAGCAGGTGCAAGCGGCGTTGGTGGTTGCCAGCGACGAGCCGGATTTCCGTCTGGACCTGGAAAAATTTGCCGCCGCGACCCTGGCTGATCGCCAATTTCATATAGGTCTGTTTGCCCGCTTGATGGCAGGCGTCAATATGAGCTTCGAGCAGTTATATCGCGGTTACGTGGGTAAAAACGTACTTAACTTCTTCCGTCAGGACCACGGCTACAAAGATGGCAGCTACCGCAAGCATTGGTTTGATGGCCGTGAAGACAACGAGCATTTGGTTGAGGCGGTGCAGAGCCTGGATTCAACCAGCAGCAATTTCGCCGATGCACTTTATCAAGCCTTAAAGCAGCGCTACGCCCAGTAAGGCTGGGATTGGGCAAATCCCGGTTTGCCCAGAACGCTTTTACATGGCTTTTCACATGGCTATTTACATAGCTTCGGGTAGCTCGGGTGATTGTTCTGGCGGCAGTTCGGGGGGCATTTCCGGTGAATTGTCCGGCAGCTCGGGCAGTGGGTCGTCCAGCGGCGGCAAGCCATAGTGAGCGCGCGCTCTATTGCAGTCTTCATTGCTTAAGCCCATCTCGCCGTGCATATTAAATTCACGGCAGGGGGTGGGGCGGTTTTCGTAGATGGTGCAGCGCACCTCTGAACCAACATCACCTAAGAGCGCATGGCAGCGGGCTGGTTTGGCTTCTGTGCCCTTCATACAGGCGCGGTGAGGGGTAACCTGGCTGGTAAGAATGTCTGGAACAACGCCGCCCGCGCTTTGGCACTCCCCCCAATAAAATGAAACCCGAAAAAAGGCACAGCAGGCTCCGCAGGTCAGGCAGGGGGAAGATGTACTCATAGGCGTGCTCAGGTGACAAAAGACCGCGCAATTCTGCCTTTGCCGATAAAAAAGGCAAGAGCCCAAGGGGGTGGAAGAGAAATATTTTTCGCGTTTTTGTCGCCGCCTGCAGCAGGGATTAAATTTGTACCTGGGGAGCTGGCTGCAGCCAGGTATAGCTGCAAATAATGGATATAAATTAAGAATACTTATCAACCAGTGGGTGAATTTTCTATTCAAATCACTATAATGCTTGCCCGCCTAAGGCACAAAATGCCGTCCTAATAGATTGCTCCTTGATGTGTTTTTAATTGAATTTTGTTAAAAAACAATCAAATACAACAGATTATTCGCGCTCTTTCTAAGAGCTAGTTCAAGCTGGGGTGGCAAGGCTATTTACCTTTGTTCTGTCCCATACACCAAAAATGGAGTCTTATCGTGAAAGCACCCGTACGAGTTACCGTCACTGGCGCCGCTGGCCAAATCAGCTACTCGCTTCTGTTCCGCATTGCTGCCGGCGATATGCTGGGTAAAGATCAGCCAGTAATTCTGCAACTGCTGGAAATCACCCCAGCCCTTAAAGCCCTGCAGGGCGTTGCAATGGAGCTGGATGACTGCGCTTTCCCACTCCTGGCTGGCATAGTAACCACCGATGATCCAAACGTTGCTTTCAAAGACACAGATTACGCACTGCTGGTCGGTGCCCGTCCACGTGGCCCAGGTATGGAGCGTAAGGATCTGCTGGCTGCCAACGCCGCTATCTTCTCGGTA
>CBIMZH010000665.1:0-2005 GCA_966248255.1 uncultured Cellvibrio sp. | reverse complement strand
AATTCAACAGCTCAACGGCTTGCTGGGGCAGTTTCACACCTAGGCAAATGCTCACTTGGAGCAGGAGAAAAAACGGGCGCTGAGCGCCCGTTTTTATTTATAGCGCAATACCTACAGTCAATTCAGCGACATAACCATCGTTGACATTACCGCTAACGGATGCCAGTTGATAGCTGACGCCGTCACTAAAAATGCCGTCGGCAGCAAAGCTGGTCACCGAGGTGTTTTGGCCTTTGGTATAAAGCGCGGAGTTATAGACCGCAGTAGTTATTTCGGCAGGAAACGCCAACTGCGAAATAGCGGTAGAGCTGCTGTTACTGCCGTAGTTACTGAGGAATACCTGAAAGTGAATATGGGTAATACGCCCGCTGTACCAACCCGGATAAATACTGGTAAAGCTGGCGACACCATTACCGTCTGTGTACTGCACGCCGCGACAGTAGGTTTTGTTAGCCTCACCATTGTAGCCTGAGTAGTTGCCGTCTTTGTCGCAGTGCCAAACATATACATAGCCGGATACAGGTGTGCAGCTGTTATTGACGTTAACCAGTTTCAGCTTTAACTGCAGCGGCACACCGGTTCTGTCTTCGGCAATATTTTCGCGCAGCACACTGGAGTTATCCAAAAATGTGGCGAGTGGATAGGGGCCAATGGTTTCGGTGGGAATTAGCACGCAGCTACCGCTGGTGCTGCTGGCGCTGGAGCTGGCCAAACTGGAGCTGGCACTGGATAGGCTAGAAGAACTTACCGAGCTGGAGGATCTGCCCGGGCGCCCGCGCTGGGCAAAGCTAGGCGCACTGATTAAGCCAGTTGCGCCCAGGACACTGGCCCAACCCAGGGTGCTCAGGGTTTTGCGGCGGCTTAAATCTGTGGCGGGTAATTCAGAGACTGGGACGGCTAACCCGGTTTGTTGCTCATCATTTTTTATTGTCACGTTAATCTCCTTAACAATGGATGTTAGTTAATTCCCTCTAGCAGTTAACTGCTTTTGCCAGTAGGAATTTGGAGTATTGGGTGCTTATAAAAAATCCGGCAAGGCGCGATTGTGCAATAAATATGCAAGCCCGAAGCTGCGCCGACCAGTTACCAAACCGCTGTGACTGATTCATCAAATAAAATGCGAATTGGTGACGATAGATGGATGAGGCGACATTGAATCTTGAGGAGTGCGCGTCCCTGCGCGGCTACTTAGGCCGATATGCCTACGGTCAATTCTGCAACATAACCATCGGTAACATTGCCGCTCATAGTCGCCAATTGATAGGTTACGCCATCGCTAAAGATGCCGTCGGCAGCATTGCTGGTCACCGAGGTGTTTTGGCCCTTGGTGTAGAGCGCTGAGTTGTAAACCGCCGTGGTAACTTCGGCGGGAAAGGCCAGTTGCGAAATCGCTGTTGAATGGCTACTGGAACCGTAACTGGTTAAAAAAATCTGGAAGTGAATATGGGTAACGCGCCCGCTGTACCAACCTGGGTAGATAGTGGTAAAACTCGCTTCGCCATCGCCGTTGGTGTACTGCACGCCGCGCAAATAAGTTTTACCAGATTCACCGCTGTAGCCTGAGTAGTTGCCGTCTTTGTCGCAGTGCCAGATATACACATAGCCGGACACCGGTGTACAACTGTTGTTGACATTTACCAGTTTTAATTTGACCTGCAGGGGCACACCAGTTTTGCCCTCGGTAATATCCTCGCGCAGGACGCTGGAGTTATCCAAAAAGGTGGACAATGGATAGGGGCCAATGGTTTCGGTAGGAATCAAGTGGCAGATGCCATCGCTGCTGGCGGTTGAGGACGAGACACTGGACGCGGTACTAGAGCTGCTGCTGGCGAGGCTGCTGCTGGAACTACTGGAACTGCTCGAGCTGCCACCAGAGCTGTTGGAACCACCGCCGCAGCTGATCAGGCCGGTGGCGCCCGCCAATCCGAGAAAGCTGAGCGCACCCAGTGTTTTACGTCTGTGGGTATCGACTTGAGTATTTTGCTTGCCGGAGGTGGCCAGGGGG
>CBIMZH010000664.1:0-2005 GCA_966248255.1 uncultured Cellvibrio sp. | reverse complement strand
TGGTGCCGAACTTGTGGGCAATAGCGCCCAGGGTATCGCCAGATTTAACCTTGTAGGGGCCATCAGCCTTAATCGGCCCGATTTTGGGTAGCTGGTCCAGCACCTGAGTAAATTCGCTGGCATCGGCGATAGGTACCAGCAGTTCGCGATTACCCTGAGGGTAGGTGATCCATTTGGTATAGCCGGCATTGAGCATACGCAGCTCATTGGGGTCCATATCCGCCATGCGTGCAGCCTGGGCAATGTCTATAGGTTTACTCAGGTTGATACTGGTGAAATAGGGGTCGTCAGGCAGGTGATTCAGGGTCAGATCATATTTTTCCGGCTCGGCAACAATTTTGGACAGCGCCAGTAACTGGGGAACATAGGCCTGGGTCTGCTTGGATAGGGGCAGCGACCAATAATCGGTGGGTTTGCCGTGGCGCAGGTTGCGCGCAATGGCGCGTTTTACTGTACCTTCGCCGGCGTTATAGGCCGCCAGGGCTAAAAGCCAGTCGCCATCAAACATGGTGTGCAGACGTTTTAAGTAGCGAATCGCCGCGTCAGTCGAGGCCACCAGATCGCGGCGACCGTCATACCATTGGTTTTGTTGCAGGCCAAAATTCTTCCCCGTTAGCGGGACAAACTGCCAAATACCCGCAGCTTTACTGGGCGAAGAGGCCAGGGGGTTGTAGGCACTTTCTATAAACGGCAACAGTGCCAGTTCCAGCGGCAGGCCACTCTCCTGCAGTTGGCTTTTTACATAGTAAAGGTAGGGGCGACTTTGTTCAGTTACCTTATCCAGGTACTGTTGATTGTTGGCATACCAGCGAAGATAGTTTGTGAGCTGCTCGTCCTCTACGTCCGGTAACCCATAGCCTTTGACCAGTTCATCCCAGAGAGTTTGGCTTTCGTTGACTTCTTCCTGAAGGCTAGTTTCCTCGCTTTGGACGGAGGCCTCGGGCGCAACTTCGCCTTCTACTGCCTGGCCTATATCCTGAGGTTTGTGCGCAAACTGATCACAGGCAGTCAGGCTTAGGGCGCAGGTTAAGGCGACGCAGGAGGAGAGTAACGACTTGCGGAAGCTGGCTTTCATAGTCATCTACTTATATTTTCTCTGTTGAAGGCGCTGCGGCTGCTTAGAACCGATAAGGCATATTTGGATAAAACTAAAAACTATTTATCCTAAAAAGCGCCGAATAATCTTAAAAAAACATAAAAAACTGCCCAGTGAATGGGACTGGGGTTCCGGATTCTAGGGGGCGGATTACTTAGGGTCAATTCAAAATCGCTATTGAAGCAACTACCTGGCTGGATTTACCAGGTGTCTTTTAGCCTACGCAAGGCGCCAAAAACCTCCGCATTGCTGTGGTAGCGCTTGGCCGTATGCTGCTCAGCGGCTTGTTTTAGCTGGGGTAATTGACAGCGCAAAAATGGATTAGTGCGCTTTTCTATGCCAATTTCACTGGGCAAACTGGGTTCACCTGCTTGGCGTATATCGCGGGTAGCTTCGAGCCTCTGGCGTATTTCTATATTGTCCGGCTCCATCGCCTGGGCAAATTGAAGGTTGGCCAGGGTGTACTCATGGGCACAGTAAACCAGGGTTTGCTCGGGCAGTGCCGCCATGCGCTCCAGTGACGCCCACATGGTTTCTGCGCTGCCTTCAAAGCGGCGGCCACAACCCGCGGCAAACAGCGAATCGCCGCAAAAAATAAAGGGAGCCTGCTCCGTGGTGCCGGGATGAAAATAGATGATGTGCTCCAGGGTGTGCCCAGGTACCGCTATGATCTGCAGCGGAAGCTGGCTACATTTTAATCGGTCGCTATCCGCTAGCGGGTTGCTAATCTGGGGTATTTTGTCTGAATCTGGCCCGTAAACCGGCACAGCCAAGTGCGCACAGAGGGGGGCAACCCCTGCAATATGGTCGCGGTGGTGATGGGTAATAAGAATTCCTGCCAGTTGTAGCTCGTGTTGTCGAAGATGGTTCAGCACAGGTTCGGCATCGCCCGGGTCTACAACCCAGACA
>CBIMZH010000663.1:0-2005 GCA_966248255.1 uncultured Cellvibrio sp. | reverse complement strand
TGCATGCCCTTGGCCAGCAGTGCCGCCTGAGGCTCCACTCCCAGATTGACCACCCAGAGAATCTGCTCGGTGTAATTGGCGCGGGTAAAAACCTGATGTTCGCCCTCCAGCGATTTGGGTAGCCACTGGCTGAGGCGCTGCAGCAACTGCTGCTTTTGCACCTGGGTGATAGTGAAATTATTGCTGATCACATCCACTTTAGTGCCGCGCTCAAGCAGGCCATTCACCTGACTCCAGAGCAGTAGCTCCAATAGGCTGCGCGCGCGTTTAATTGGATCAACGGCCACCGAGCGCAAACTCAAATCGTGCTGACTGCCGCGCAAAAGTTGCCAGCTCTCTTCGCCCTCGCCCGGCAGCTGCTCCAGGCAGAGTGCCGGCTCGCTCAGGTCGCGCGAAATGCCCGGATTAATCCACTCCACCTTGCCCGCTTTGCGCTCAAAGGCGGCGTGCAGTTTGCGCCCAAGAATCATCAACTCCTCGGCGCTTATGGCCGCCTGATGCTCCAGCTGCTTATTCAGCTCCAGCAGCAGCCGGTAACTTTGATTGAGTTCGTTTACCAGCAGGCCGCGCTCGGCAATTACATGGGGCGATTTCCAATAGCTGCGGTTGTCGAGCATATGCAGCAAATGACTGGACCAGTCCCAGTCGCCCACCAGTTTTTCCAGCAGTAACCGCTGCCAGGATTTTTGCCCCTGGGCAGGTTTTTTAGAGAGGTGCTTATTGGCTTTAAAATAAAAGCAGCGCCGCGCCAGCTCCAGCCGCTGGCCCTGCCCCTGAGCTTGCAGATAGGCCTCCACCCGGCGATAGGCCATCACATAGGGGTCGAGTAAATCCACATCGGGCAAGCCGGCGTAAACCTGTGCCTTAAAACTGAGGGCCAGGGGCTGCTGGGCTTGGTCCGGCGCTTGTGCCTGGCTCTGCGTGTGCTTCAGCCCCTGGGCATAGACTTCCAGCAGCAAAAGTTTGAGTACAGATTTATGCGGTGATTCTATCGCCTTGTACAACTGCCAAATGCCTGCACCAATAAATTCATTGGCGGGAATTTCCGGCAGGCCACCAAAATCTATAACATCCTGAGCCTTTAGAAAGCGTTTGGATAACAACTGCTCGCTGTAGTCTGGATAATTTTCCTCCTGACTGGCGGGGATAAACCACCAGAGCGGCACCTTGCCGGCAATCCACAGGGCGGTGCGATAAAACTCATCCAGCAACAAAAAATGCTGCGCCGAGCCACTGGCTTCGCTGCTCAAGCTGGCTACATGACCGGCGCGAAAGCGCTCGCCGGTCATTAAAAAAAAGTGCACTTCCAAATTAATTTGCTGCTGGGCCCAAGCGCTGATCAGCAGGCATTTTTGCTCCAGCTCCGCCTGTGCTTGGGCACTCAACTGCGGGTCGTGACAAACCCAGATATCCAGATCACTCGCATCGCTGTAGCCGATACTGCCCACGCTGCCCATAATAAACAGGGCATCAATCGCCAGATTTTTTTCGTTGAGATCGCGTTTGTATTGGTAGGAGCGAGCCAGCCCCTTCGCCAGGCGCAGCAGCTCTTTGTCTGGCTCAAAACCAAACAGGCCCGCAGGCGTAGTGCCCGAGTGATAGCCGGGCAATTGCGGGTGATTGACGTGAAACAGCAGCGGCAGCAGTTGTAAAAACTGTTGCTGGCGCTCGCTCAGGCTCAGCCTGGCGCGCTCCAGCCGCTGTTGATTGAGGGTGAGAAAACGCTGTTTGATTTGCGTTAACTGTTTGCGGTCCAGGCCCTGATCTATGTGGTGAATATCTATAGCCTGGGAAATCATCTAAACGCCTGGTTGCCAAGGGTGAATTTAAAAACGCAAAAAAAATTTCGTCTGCTGCGCTTAGGCCTGCTGATTGCTGTGGCTTTTGCGCGCACGCAACATATCGGCCAGGGTGGAATAAAGCAACTCAGGGTTGACCGGTTTACTCAAATAGCCATCCATACCCGCCGCCAGGCAGCGCTCGCGATCGCCGCGCATTGCCTGGG
>CBIMZH010000662.1:0-2015 GCA_966248255.1 uncultured Cellvibrio sp. | reverse complement strand
TGCCGGGGACTCGTGTCTGTGTTTGGCTGGTGGATATTGGTGAATTTTCCGAGCGTGAAGGCAACCCCTACTGCGGCCCAGATGGCAATGACTGGTGGGACAATCACCAACGCTTTTATTGGTTTGCCAAAGTGGCCGAAGCCATAGCGCTGGATCGCGCCGGTTTGGATTGGGCGCCACAGATAGTGCATTGCAACGATTGGCAGACAGGTTTAATACCCGCCCTGCTCTCCCTCAGCCCCGAGCGCCCTGCAACTGTATTTACCATTCACAATCTCGCTTACCGCGGCCTGTTTTCGCACCAGGCATTTTCCGAATTAAATTTGCCCGCCGCGTTTTGGCACCATGAACGTTTAGAGTTTTATGGCCAGCTCTCGTTTATGAAAGGCGGGCTTGCCTTTGCCGATTTTATAACCACCGTCAGTCCCAGTTACGCATTGGAAATTCAAAAGCCGGAAAACGGTTATGGTCTGGACGGCCTGCTGCGCTATCGCGCCGACAGCTTAAGTGGGATTCTTAACGGTATAGATACTGATGAGTGGAACCCGGGTAGCGATAAACTCTTGGTCGCCAACTACAACCGACGCAATTTAGCGGGCAAAACCACCAACAAATTAGCGCTCCAGGCACAATTGGGCCTGGAGCAGAACGAGCGCATCCCACTGCTTGGCTTTATCGGCCGCCTGGTGGATCAAAAAGGTGTGGATTTGATTTTGGCCCAACTGCCCTGGCTACTCGCGCAGGACTGCCAAATTGCCGTTCTCGGCAGTGGATTTAAACACTACGAAGAAACGCTGGTCAAAGTGGCGCAAGAAAACCCAAGCAAACTGGCCGTCACCATAGGCTATAACGAAGCCCTTGCACATCAGATCGAAGCCAGCTGCGATATTTTCTTAATGCCATCGATTTTTGAGCCCTGCGGCCTCAACCAAATGTACAGCTTGCGCTATGGCACCTTGCCAATCGTACATGCCGTAGGCGGTCTAAAAGATACGGTTAGCGAGCGCCCATTGGATACTCTGGATGCCCAGGCAAATGGTTTTGTTTTCCATGCCCCCCTTGCCGAAGAGCTGCAAGGGGCATTGGAGCGCGCCTTCGCCTGCTATCAGCAGCCAGAGGTTTGGAATCGCCTGGTGCAAAATGCCATGAGCCAGGATTTCTCCTGGGAGCAGAGCGCCACCGCCTATATAGATATTTACCGCAAATTAATGGGCGATTAAGCACGGAGTGCCCGCCCATTTAAATGACACGAAAGTGCATTGTCTTTGCGGTAAACTAGGCCACAAATTTATAACCCCAAAACTTATAGCCCCACAAACCTATAACACATCAGCGAAAACTCAGGAGCTCCTATGTCCACCAGCCCTTGGGCCGGCAAACTCTTACCCGCAGAGATGCTTGTCGACTTACCGCAATTAATTGATGCCTATTACAGCAACAAGCCAGACGTGAGCGTGCCCGAACAGCGCGTTGCCTTTGGCACATCGGGTCATCGCGGCAGCTCATTTAATAGCAGCTTTAACGAAAATCATGTGCTGGCTATTAGCCAGGCGATTTGCGATTACCGCAAACAAGCCGGTATTAGCGGCCCGCTATTTATGGGTATAGATACCCATGCGCTGTCGGAGCCTGCGCAAATCAGTGCGGTGGAGGTTCTGGCGGCCAATGGTGTAGAAATCATGTTGGCCAAAGGCGGCGAATACACCCCTACGCCAGCCATTTCCCATGCAATTCTCACCTATAACCGCGGCCGCAGCAGCGGTCTGGCCGATGGTATTGTTATTACGCCATCGCACAACCCACCAGACAATGGCGGTTTTAAATACAACCCCACCAATGGCGGCCCAGCCGATAGCGACATTACCAATTGGATGCAGGCGCGCGCCAATGAATTGCTGGAGAACGGCCTGCGCGATGTTAAACGCATGGACTATCACCAAGCGCTTAAGGCGGCAACAACCCATCACCACGATTACATTCATCACTATGTGAGCGACCTGATCAACGTGATAGAT
>CBIMZH010000661.1:0-2018 GCA_966248255.1 uncultured Cellvibrio sp. | reverse complement strand
CAGCTGGCTTTGTGCAAATCCATATGGATTTTGTTGCCTTCTTTGTTGCTGCCCAGGGCGCCCAATTGCGTCAGCGACATTTCGCTGGCATCCAGTGCGCAGTAGAACTGATAGCCATCGTGGTTGCCCGACCAGCCATTGGTTGGCTCGCCATAAGGGCCTGCACACCATTGACAGCCCTGCAGCGGCGTGCCGCCATTGCCCCATTCTTTGCCCGACAGCTGCCAAATCAGGAAGCCGCCAATGGCATCCTTGTTGGCATAGGCTTTGGCGTACCAGCTGGCGATGTAATTGGCGCGCTGCGCGAGAGATACAGTCACAAACGAGTCCACCGCCGCTTGATCGGTAAAGCTGCTCAGCTCTACAAATTCCGAACCGCTGGTGCGCTGGCGATGTACTGGCCAGCCAATTTCACCGATATAGGCGGGCTTGCCCACTTCGCGCGCCAGGTCGGCCAGTTTCTGGATATTGCCCAGCACCTGGTCATCGGTCATGCGCCAGGCGGTTGGGTAGAGGTGAGCGCTGATCGCATCCACATTGGGGTCGCGATTTAATTCCACCAGCGCGGCATAGCTATCATCGGAAGCAACACCAAAGGACGACTCAGAGCCGATAGACACCAATTGATTGGGGGCAATGGACTTGATGTGCGCGGCTATATCCGCCACCCAGACTTTAAAGTCGGGCAGGTTACTGGTGGTAAAACGCGGCTCGTTGGCCAGTTCCCACATCATGATGGTTGGATCATCCTTGTAGGCTTTGCCGGTGAGCGGGTTAACGTGGTTGAGCAGGTTGGTGATAAAGGTTTTAAACAGAGCGCGACCGCTGGCGCTGCCGTAGCTGCCGTAGTCTTCAATCTTGCCGAAGTAATCCCAGTAGTCGGACAGTGCCAGCACCAGGCGCATATCATTGGCTTCAGCTTGCGCGACATAGTTGTCGAACAATTCAAAGCTGCGTTTGATGATGGCTTTTTCGGCGTCGGTGCGCTCGCTTTCGGGCTTAACCAAAATAAAACTAGTGCCGGATTTTTGGTTAATACAGACACCGTCGTGGGTGGATGAGCCGTTACAGAACATCCAGGTGCGCACCACTTTCATATTCAGCGCTTTGGCGCGGGCGAAGAAGTCATCGGCCATGGCCTCGGGCTTGTACATCAGGTAGTACTGGTTGGAGCCGTTAAAGTAGAAAGGCGCATTGCCCAATACAAACTGGGTACCCGAGGTTTCGACAAAGCTGGGCAGGTTGCTGGTGCCTACAGTGACGCGCAGGCTGGTGGCCAGGCTGGTGCCCTCCAGGCCAAACTGCAAGCGGTAAACACCATCGCCCTGGTTGGCAATTGTCAGAGGGCTGGTGCCGGTGTAGGTAACAGTCGCACCGCCATTCAAGCTGTAAGTCAAATTGCCTGAGCCCAGCTTTTCATAAACCACTTGAATGCTGCTGCCGGAAGGCAACTGGGCAAAGTTGGCTGGCGAGCTGATGGTTAAGCCGCCGAGCAATTCCAGTTTAAGGCCGTGCACCAGCATATAACCCCAATCGCTGCTGCCCACTTTAATGCCAAAACTGTGCTCGCCCGCGGCCAGGGTTTTGGTGCTGGTATAGGTTTGCACATCAGTGGATTCGGCAAAGGTTGTGCTCATGCCGGTACCATCCATTACCAGGGTATTCACCTTGCCACCGTAGGGCGCGCTCCAGTCGAGGCTGATGCGGTATTCGCCCGTGGTGGGCACATTGACGGTCCAGATTACCGCGCTGCCAGCGCCTTGCAATTCGCCCAGGCCATCCACCAGCTGCGCCGGATCGGTCAGGGTTGCTGTGGCGGGGGTGAAGGTCCAACTTTCACCTGGCGGCAAGCTGGAGACAGAGCTGCTGCTGGATGAAACACTGGAGCTTACTGAACTTGAGCTGGAAACCAGCGAGCTGCTGGAGACAGCGCTGGATGAAGCGCTGCTCAGTACCGAGGAAACACTGGAACTGCTGGCAATTGAACTGCTAACGACCGAGCTGCTTGTGATTGAGCT
>CBIMZH010000660.1:0-2022 GCA_966248255.1 uncultured Cellvibrio sp. | reverse complement strand
ACTCTGCCACATTAGGCAGTTGTACCAGTGCAGTGTCACCCGCCCGAAGTCCCCTCGCCGCAAGTACACGGGCCAAATGCGAAGAGAGCCGATTCAATTCCGCATAACTGAACTGACGCTCACCGCATACCAGTGCACAACGCGAACTTTTTTCATCACTAGCAATTAAGTCAGTCAGCAAGAGATCTTGCCAGTAACCCAGCGCACGATATTTCTCTGCCAGTGGCTCAGGCCATGGAGTGAAAGGAATTTTGCGTTCACTCACACTTCCACCTCCGCCAGGGGTGTTGCTTCACGCTGCTTTTTTTCCGCAGGAAACTGCAGCTGCAACGCATTGAGCATGGTTTGCAACTTGGCCTGTGTCTCCAGCCATTCGCTTTCTGGTTTGGAGTCCTCCACTATGCCTGCACCGGCAAATAATTGGATGCGCTTATCCTCAAACAAACCGCAGCGAATAGTCACTGCCCATTCACCATTGCCCTGTGCATCACACCAACCCACCATGCCACCAAACACTCCACGATCAAACGGCTCAACCAGTTGAATTAATTTGCGCGCACTTTGCGTTGGAAAACCGCAGAGCGCAGGCGTCGGGTGTAACCGACACGCGATTTGCAAAGCACTTAACTCGAGGTTGCGCAACTTGCCGCTTATGGGTGTCGACAAATGCCACATGGCACTGGTGCCGAGCAACGATGGCGACTCGGGCACCTCCAAGGGCATACATAACGGCTCCAGCCGGGCACGAATATCTTCAATTACCAGGCTGTGCTCATAGGCATCTTTAGCGGATTGCTGAAGCCCTGCCTTGATTCGCTGATCTTCTTCCGGGTCTGCCTGACGGCGCGCCGATCCAGCCAAAGGGTTGGAAAAAATGTGTACGCCTTCGCGGCGTACCAATAGCTCGGGGCTGGCACCAATAAGTTCGCGACCATCTAACAGCGGAATCCGAAAATGATATCCCGAGGGATTTTGCTGAATCAGGCGGGAAAAGAATGCATCCAAATTTAGCGGTTGATCCAGCTCCAGCTCTAACAGGCGCGACAACACGGCTTTGCGAATATCGCTCAACTGGAAATTGGCAATGGCCTGCTTCACCGACTGCTGAAAACGTGCCTGTTCCGGCAGGCTCTGGCAGCGCAAAACCTGACTGGTTTCTGGCGTTGAATCATCGCCGAAACCTGGCTGCTCCAGCGCGCGTGAAAACATCTGGTAAGTGCGTGGCACACTGAGATAGGCAGGCTGGGTTAAATCGAATGGAATCGCGCCAATAACTATAGGATTAGCGATTCCCTGAGCTTGAGCGCGATTGAGCGCATCGCGCACTTTTTGGTTAAATGCTTCAGAGAGATTAAAGGCCTCATACTGATCGCGGGCGTGATCACCACCTTGGGAGTCTAACGCGCCCTTTCGCACGGCAGAGCCTGACGTAGAGCTGGCTAGCACAGGGAATTGCAACTCTTCAAAAACACCCTGGGCGCGAATGCCTGAGTGGGAGGACATAAACAGGAATTCCGCTGACTGCAATCGTTGTTGTAGTGCGGCGGACTCCTTATCGAAGACTTGGCTGTTCATTTTCAAACTCCTGGTGCTGGAATCAATCCTTAGCATCAAACAAGAATAAAGGTGCACTTGATAATTATTATCATTAAAAGATAAAGAATCGCCCTCAGCAGGTCAACAAAAAGTTAAGCCTTTTCAATAACTTGTCATATTTTTCAACGAGGTGGCGCGAGGTTATTCACTCTGAGTCTTTCAACGTTAAGCGTTTTATTCCAGGTAATCCGCCCTGGACTTTCCGGGAGAAAATTTTGATGTTCCACTCGCAAACCCAGCAGATGAAATCCATTTAGGGTCGTCCTTAACCCTGCAGCTAGCTTCCCTGCAGGCTCCTCCTTAGCTTTTTTGAACAAGGTTTAACGTATAGGACTTAAGTTGATCAGCACTCATTTGGCTAAAAACTATAGCTGGCACTAAGGTAAAAATTGCGGCCTAGCTCCTGGGTTATAAAGTGTTCATTTT
>CBIMZH010000659.1:0-2025 GCA_966248255.1 uncultured Cellvibrio sp. | reverse complement strand
TTGAAGCGCATTACGTGAAAGATGTTGAAATTCAGTACAACGACAAGTCTTTATTTAAAGTTGATACCGGTATTTCAGTCAGTGAAGATCCAAGTATTCGTTTTACGTTTGTCCCCACTGAGCACGGTACATTGAAAGCATTGGCCAGTGACAGTCAGAGTCAGAATTTTTCTGCCGAAAAACAAATATAAAATAAATTAACAACAATAAAAAAGGCCGCGTTTGCGTAATGCCGATCAGTTAAGAAAAACTTGACGATTCGGCAGATGAGATCAAACTCCGATGGTAGTCATATCATCGGAGTTTTTTTATGCAACTCACTACCGCCCTTGCTCTTGCTAATGGTTATGCGCCTAATACTGAAGCACTAGGGAAACTCAGTGATATTCTGAGCCCTGACTTTCTAGAGCAATGCTTTGCCAAGGCAGGCGTTGCCACTATTCGGCGCAGAAGATTGCCTCTGGATATGGCGATTTGGGCGGTACTGGGTATGTCTTTATATCGCCAGGAACCCGTTTGGAGCATCGTCAGTAAACTACAACTGATGTTGCCCGGCAAACAGGCGTTAGTCGCACCTAGTGCAGTGGTACAGGCCCGGCAACGCTTAGGAGCTGATGCGGTAAAAGTTGTATTTGAACAAAGCCAACAGCGTTGGAATAAGGATGCTGCACACAAGCGCTGGCATGGGTTGACGTTACTGGGCGTTGATGGGGTGGTGTGGCGAACACCGGATACGGCTGAAAACCAAGCGGTGTTCAGCTCGACTAAAAATCAGTATGGATACACCCCATTCCCTCAGGTGCGGATGGTTTGCCAAATGGAATTGACCAGTCACATGCTCACAGGGAGTGCTTTTGAAAGTATTGCCAGTAATGAGATGCAGTTAGCAACGCGCTTGATAGAGACCACACCTGACCAGTCGCTGACCTTATTTGACCGGGGGTTTTATTCACTGGGATTATTGTATGACTGGCAACAGGCTGGCACCCAACGCCATTGGTTGTTACCGGCTAGAAAAGATTTACGTTTTGAAGTGGTAACCGCCTTTAGTAACAGCGATTGCTTGATTAAACTGACCACCACGCCGCCCTCACGTAAGCAACGGCCTTATTTGCCCGAAACCCTCTATGCCCGCATGGTGACAACGCGAATTAAAGGCAAAGTTCACAGACTTATTACCTCACTGTTAACACCTGAGCTTTATCCTCAGGCGGCGATAGCGAAGCTCTATGCAACGCGCTGGGAGATAGAGCTTGGCTATAGGGAAATCAAACAAAGCCTTTTGGAGAGTGAATTTACGCTTCGCAGCAAGCGACCGGACATGATTGCTCAGGAGCTATGGGGCATATTGCTGGCCTACAATATCTTGCGTTATCAGATGGTAATAATGGCCAAGACCATACCCGGACTCAAACCTAACCAACTCAGCTTTACCACCTGTTCGATAGCCATTATCAATTTGCTGCTGTCTATGTCCCTCAATAGTGCTGGGACGATTCCGAGAAAGCTGGAAGATTTAAAGGCCCAAACACGGCACCATATACTGCCTGAGCGACGAAAGCGCAGGGCTTATCCGAGGGTAGTTAAGTCCAACAAAAACACGTATCCCATCAAAAAAAGAAATGCCGGTCAGCTTAACTGACCGGCATTACGCCGAAGCGGGGTTTTTAGTCGATCCCTGAGTATGAGGTTTCGAAAATTAAACGCGGTTTTTTTCGCGAATTTCGTCCAGTGTTTTGCAATCGATACACAAGGTTGCCGTCGGCCGCGCTTCCAGACGACGGATACCGATTTCAGTACCGCAGGATTCACAAAAACCGTAGTCACCTTTGTCCAGATCAATCAGCGATTCTTCGATTTTTTTGATCAATTTGCGCTCACGATCACGGGTACGCAGTTCCAGGGTAAATTCTTCTTCCTGCGTGGCACGGTCGTTGGGATCCGGAAAATTCGCTGCTTCATCCTGCATGTGATGAACGGTGCGATCCACTTCATCCCGCAACTGAGAGCGCCATTTTTCGAGGA
>CBIMZH010000658.1:0-2026 GCA_966248255.1 uncultured Cellvibrio sp. | reverse complement strand
TGGGGTGCATCAACTGCAAGTCAGTGTGATGGATTCCGCTGCTGCCAGCACCCAGGCGCAAAGCCTGTTCCGCATAGTCGCCAGCCTGCCGCAACTGCAAGCGGGCCAGGACACTGACAGCGATGGTATTGACGATCAAACCGAAGGCCTGGGCGATGACAATGGCAACGGTATCCCCAACTACCTGGATAACATGGTCACCGACAATATCCTGCCGGAAGTGGGCTTAATCACTGACAGCTATCTGCTGGAATGCGACCCGGGTGTGCGCTGTGGGGTAGGGCGATTTGCGCTGTCTGGCAGTGCCGGCGGGGTGCAAATCCTCGATGGCGAATTGGGTGAAATCGCGGGGCTGAGTTCCGACAGTGCCTTTAACCCGGTTGGTGGTGTGTTCGACTTTGTGATTCAGGATCTGCCCACTGCTGGTCAAAGTGTACGCGTGGTAGTACCCCAGCAAGCGGCGATTCCGGCCAATGCGGTTTATCGCAAGTTCCAAAATGGCCGCTGGGTAAGCTTTAAAGAAGATGCCAACAACCAACTCTACTCTGCAGCGGGTGACCAGGGTTACTGCCCACCACCGGGCAGCAGCGAATGGCAAGCTGGCTTGAATGAAGGAGACATGTGTGTGCAGTTAATGATTGAAGATGGCGGTGCCAACGATGCCGATGGTTTGGTTAACGCTGCTGTGGCCGATCCAGGTGCGGTAAGTGCGGCTATTCCGGTAGAGCCACCGACACCACCTGTGCCACCTGCAGATCATCAGGTGAAAACCAAAGGCAGTGGTGCCACAGGCAGCTGGATGCTGGCCTTGCTCAGCCTGCTGCTGGTGTCGCGTCGCCTGGGCAAAAAACTGCTGGTGATGCTGTTGGCGGGTTTGGGCTTAAGTGCTCAGGCCAATAGCGCATCGGCAGAAGTGCAAAACTATGCACGCCTGGATCTCTACGCTGCGCAAACCAGCCAGGCCAAGGCGGATTTTGTGGCCGACCTGAATCAGGGCGGCTACGACTTCCAGGTTGGTCGCTACGACACCAGTCGTCTGGCTTACAGCCTGGAATACGGCATCGCCTGGACACCGCTTACTTACACCCAGGTGGGCTATCTGGATTTAGGTGATGTAAATGTGGACTTAACTGTGGCGGGTGATACCGACTTCGCCGCATTTAATAAGGCCATGGATCAGGCTTATCCCATGACCGCGCGCGGCCTGACGCTCGTTCAAGGCATAAGTGCGCAACCGGCAGAGCGCTGGCAAGTCTCCGCTGAGCTGGGCTTCTTTCTTTGGGGGGGAGATATACGCACTAACGATGATGCCGTAAAACTCGATTATGACGACACCACAGATCTTTTGCTGGGCGCACGCCTGGATTATTTGCTCTGCGAGCATTTAAGCCTGGGCCTGAGCCTTAAGCGGGTAATGTTTAAATATCAGGATGTCGACTTGATCGGCGCCTCGGCCAGCTGGCATTTTTAATTCGCTTGACTAAGCCAGAAATATAAAAAAGCCAGCGCAGAGATGCGCTGGCTTTTTTGCTTTTACTGGGTATATATGCTCTTTGTTATGCATATATTGGTTTAAAAAACACCACGCTATTCCTCGTTTTTGAAGGTAACAATTTTCTAATAGGTTAAAGCAATTTGACGATCAGATATGTCTGAACTAAGGCTAACTGGGTTCTGACATTCAGCGAAAACTATCAGCTTGTTAAAATTGCACTTTCAACAGTCGCTGCTAATCTCCTTGTAAATATAAAAAATCCTGCAGTCCCTTACCAAATTTAAGTTGGTCAATGTTTTGACGGCTTTGTGTGGTATTTGCTTTTTTTTGTAATGCTGTCAATTATCCTTCCGCTTTAAGCTGAATTAGCGATTTGCTTCTGGAGTTTTTATCCATGTGCTGCAAAAAAATGAGCCAATTAATAAAATTGACAATGTCACATCTAGGTCGTCTATTTTTAAAGCCTATGGGTTATCTCGCGCTGATGCTTATTGCTATCGCCATGGGTCAAGGTGTCATAGCAGCTAACCA
>CBIMZH010000657.1:0-2026 GCA_966248255.1 uncultured Cellvibrio sp. | reverse complement strand
CCAATGTGCACGACATCCGCTTTGTCGAAGACAACTGGGAGTCGCCCACTCTGGGCGCTTGGGGTCTGGGTTGGGAAGTCTGGTTAAACGGTATGGAAGTGACTCAGTTCACCTACTTCCAGCAGGTGGGCGGCATTGAGTGCTTCCCGGTTACCGGTGAGATCACCTACGGTATCGAGCGTATCGCCATGTACCTGCAGGGTGTGGATTCCATTTTCGACCTGGTCTGGACCATCAACCCCAATGGCGACAAGGTCACCTACGGCGATGTGTTCCACCAGAACGAAGTGGAGATGTCCACCTTCAACTTTGAACAAGCTGACACCGAATTTATGTTCCACAGCTTTGATGTCTACGAGCGCGAGAGCCAGCGTTTGATGGAAAAGGGCCTGCCCCTGCCCGCCTACGAAATGGTGATGAAAGCCTCCCACGCCTTTAACCTGCTGGATGCCCGCCACGCCATCTCGGTCACCGAGCGCCAGCGCTTTATTCTGCGCGTGCGCACCCTGGCCCGCGCCGTGGCCCAAGCCTATTACGATAGCCGCAAAGCCCTCGGCTTCCCGCTGGCTCCTGAAGCTCTTCGCCAAGAGTTACTTGCTGCCGTTGAAGCCGCTGCTGTGGAGAACAAATAATGTCTGCTGATTTTCTGGTTGAGTTGGGCACCGAAGAGCTGCCCCCAAAAAATTTAAAAAACCTGATGAATGCGTTTGTGGAAAGCATTCAAGCGGATCTGACCGCGCTGGAATTGTCGTTCGGCGCCGTTAAAGCCTATGCCGCACCGCGCCGATTGGCGGTGCTGGTGGAAGGCCTGGCCAGCGAAACTCCGGCCAAGCAATTGGTGGTCTGGGGCCCGCCAGCCGCTATAGCCTTTAAAGATGGCGAACCCACCAAAGCCGCCCTCGCATTTGCCGAGAAAAACGGCATTGCCGCGTCCGAGCTGAAAGCCGAGAGCGATGGCAAAGTAGAAAAACTGGTGGCGCGCATTACCCAGGACGGCAAAAAAACCGTCGAGCAGTTGGAAAAAGTGGTTGGCGATGCGCTGGCTAAACTGCCTATCGCCAAGCGTATGAAGTGGGGCGCCAAGCGCGAAGAATTTGTGCGCCCAGTGCACTGGCTGGTGATGTTGTTTGGCGAGCAAGTGGTTGACGCCAGCCTGCTCGGCCTGCAAGCCGGTCGCACCAGTCGCGGTCACAGATTCCACTACAACAATCCTATCGACTTGGCCAAGGCCAGCGACTACGCCAGTGTGCTTAAAAACACCGGCTATGTGCTGGCGGATTTCGCCGAGCGCAGCGCGACAATCAAAGCCCAGGTGGAAGCCGAAGCGAAAAACGTTGGCGGTGTTGCGGTGATCGACCCGGACCTGCTCGACGAAGTGACCTCACTGGTGGAGTGGCCAGTAGCCCTTACCGGCAAATTTGAAGAGCGCTTCCTGGCAGTGCCCGCTGAGGCATTGATCGCCTCCATGAAAGAGCACCAGAAGTATTTCCACGTGGTGGACGCCAACGGCAAGTTGAAAAACAACTTCATCACAGTCGCCAACCTGCAGAGTAAAGACCCGGCGCAAATTATCGACGGCAACGAGCGCGTTATTCGCCCGCGCCTGTCCGATGCCGCCTTCTTTTTCGAGACAGATAAAAAATCCTCGCTGGTGCAATTCCGCGAGCGTTTGAAAACGATTGTGTTCCAGGCGCAACTGGGCACCATTTTTGAAAAGACCGAACGCGTTGCCAAGCTCGCACAATTTATTGCCGGCAAACTGGGCGCCGATGAACAACTGGCGCTGCGCGCCGGTGAGCTGTGCAAGTCTGACCTGGTCACCGATATGGTGGGCGAGTTTGACGATATGCAGGGTATTGCCGGTTACTACTACGCGCAAAACGACGGCGAACACGCCGAAGTGGCCGCGGCCATGAACGAGCAGTATATGCCGCGCTTTGCTGGCGACCAGTTGCCTGCCACCACCACCGGCACCATCGTGGCGCTGGCAGATCGCCTGGATACCATCAGCGGTATTTTCGGTATT
>CBIMZH010000656.1:0-2030 GCA_966248255.1 uncultured Cellvibrio sp. | reverse complement strand
AAACCACTTGCGCATAGTGCCGCGAACGTATTCATCCAGATAGGGCGCACCGGCGATCATCTCACTGGCAAACAATTTGGAGGGCAGTGGGTTCTCACAGGACATGCGCACCTTGCGCATTATGTAGGATTCCAGCACCGGGCCTGGCTCGTCTTCCTCGGTGACATCAAAGCTGGCGTTCCACTGGTTGATAATGTCTTCCAGTACCGCGGCGTAAAGCAGAGATTTACTTTTAAAGTAATAGTGGACATTGGCCTTGGGCAGCCCCGCCTGGTTGGCGATATCCATAATGCTCGCGCCCTTGTAGCCGTGCTGGGCAAAGACAATGGTGGCCGCGTCCATTATGTCCTTGTAGTTCTGCTCGCGGATTTTGCCGGCCTTGTACTTTTTGTCCGCTTCGAGCGTGGCTTTTACGTCTTGAATTTTCACTCACATCCCCCGCTTGGCGATAACTGATTTTGGCCATTATAGGTGTAATCTCGACTCATCGGCCAATTTTTTACTGCGCTCAAATGGTGCCAAAAAATAATTATTTCACCATTTTTGCGCACAATAAAATATCTTTTGCAAGTGTACTTGACCGAATGATCAGCATTTTATAATAATTTGACGACTTGGTCAGCTTATTGCTTTAACCAGGTTGCAGGGTCTAAGTGTTCGCACCAATGTTTTGCTGGTTAGTTTTGTGCGTTAAGTGAACGAGTTGAGCGAGTCCTGTGAGTGTTTAGTCGCAAGTTTCTCCGCTGGTGTTTACCACAGGTGTGGGGTGAGAGATTTGCGGGTAGGTATTCATTTGGGTCTCAGATTATTAATACTCAACCTATGAGGTTCACAATGAACAAATTTAACAAGACCCTGTCTGCTCTGGCGCTTATGACGGCTGTATCGGGGGCACAAGCCGAGATCACCTGGAGCAAAAACTCAGTAACCCTGTTGACTGCGGATGATTATCTCAATCCTTTCAGTCAGCAGGAGGGCAGTGGCCACGTAGTGACTTTTGCTAACGCCGCGTCCTACACCTGGGGCAAGAGTTTTTTCTTTATCGACCGTTTTATCAGTGATGATAACAATGTGATGGATAGCAGCGCCTATGGCGAGCTGAATGTGGATTTCAGTTTGACCGGTGGCAAGGGTTTTGAAAGCGGCGCAATTAAAGATGTGTACCTGGCCACTACCCTGGAATACGCAGCTAACCCCAATGTGGATAACCTGCTGGTGGGTGCGGCTGTGCGCTGGCGTTTGCCAGGCTACGCCTGGTTGGATACCGGCCTTTATGTGCGTGATAACGGCAAGAACAAATACGGTGAGGAAGAGGACAACAGCTATCACTTTGCCAGTGCCTGGGGTATTCCCTTTAATGTGGGCAGTGCCAAGCTGAGCCTGGAAGGTTTTATCGACCTGCAAACCTCGACCGAAACCAATACTGGCAAAGACGTGCCTATGAAGATTGTGTGGCAGCCCAAGATCAGTATGGATGTGGGTAACTTCTTCGGTAAACCCGGCACTTTCTTTAGCGGATTTGAATACGATTACCGCAAAAATATGTACGGTGTGGATGGTCAAGATCAAAAAGCACTGCAGTTGTTTATTGAGTTCAATATGTAATTTGCTCAATTAAACTGATTGCCAAAATACCTCGGTCTAGGCCGGGGTATTTTTTTGCCTGGATAAAACAGGGCAAAAACGCAGTTCTTCTGGCAAAAAAGTGTAAAAGCGCTTAAAACCGCGAATGCCTGCCTTAAATTACAATATTTAGCGCTATCCTTGATCCAAGGCTGGCGTTGCACCTGGCTAACTCGGCTGATGCTCAGAGCCATGAATTTACAAGGGAGGGGTTATGGGAAGTCGCGCCACTATTCTGATTGTCGATGACACACCAGAGAATATAGATGTACTCAGCAATTTGCTTAAAGAGAGCTACAGAGTAAAAGCAGCGGTTAATGGCCGCACCGCCCTGGCTATAGCCGCTAAAAAACCCAAGCCAGATCTGATTCTGCTGGATGTGATGATGCCGGAAATGGATGGCTATG
>CBIMZH010000655.1:0-2030 GCA_966248255.1 uncultured Cellvibrio sp. | reverse complement strand
GAGGTTGCCAAATACCTGGCCTGGGTTAATGGCCAGCTCGCGATCCGGATAGACATCCGCCTCCGCCATAGCCACACCCATCAAGCTGATGCGATAACCGGTTGGGTTAAGGTCGAGGTTGTCGCGGATATGCACCGAGGGAATCAAAAAGCCCATCTCCTGCGACAGCTTTTTACGTACCCCTTTTATCCGCCCCAACAGCTCGCCCCCCTGGTTTTTATCCACCATGGGGATCAGTCGGTATCCCACCTCCAAGCCAATCACATCGACTGGCTGCACATCATCCCAACCCAACTCTGGCGCCTCGGGTTGACCCGGTGGCAAAGCGGGCGCACCGCGCTGCGGAGCCAGTTGTGCGCCCTGCCCGCCCTGGGGCGATTCGCCAGGCGCGCGACTACCGGCAGGGATAAAAGAGCCATCATCCACCGGCGCTGGCTGCAGCTTGCGCCAGTGAATATAAAAGGCAAGACCGGCGCAGAGCAGCCCCAGGCCAAGGAAGGCCATGTGCGGCATACCCGGCACAGAACCCATAATCAGCAATAGCCCGGCCGATATAGCCAGGGCTTTGGGCGTGGTAAACATCTGGCCTATCACCTGGGCACCCATATCCTGGGAAGAGTTGACCCGGGTAACCAGAATTGCGGCTGCTACCGAGAGCAACAGCGAGGGGATTTGCGCCACCAGGCCATCACCGATAGTCAGCAGTGTGTAGTTCTGAAAGGCGTCGGCAAAGCCCAGGTCGTGCTGGATCATGCCTATGGCCAGACCGCCGAGAATGTTAATCGCCATAATCATGATGCCGGCAACAGCATCGCCGCGTACAAACTTACTGGCACCGTCCATTGCGCCATAGAAGTCAGCTTCCGAGGCCACTTCGGCGCGGCGGGTGCGAGCCTGGTCCTGGTCGATCAACCCGGCGTTCAGGTCGGCATCAATCGCCATTTGCTTACCTGGCATAGCATCCAGGGTAAAACGCGCACTCACCTCGGAGATACGACCAGCACCCTTGGTGACCACCACAAAGTTGATGATCATCAAAATCAGGAACACCACCATACCCACGGCAAAGTTGCCGCCAATCACCACATTACCAAAGGCTTCAATTACCTTACCGGCGGCATCTCCCCCCTCGTGACCTTCGAGTAACACCACCCGGGTAGAGGCGACGTTCAAGCCCAGGCGCAACAGCGTTGCCACCAGCAAAATCGTGGGGAAAGCAGCGAAATCCAAAGGCCGCAAGGCGTAGACGCTGACCAGCAGCACCACCAGCGACAGCGCAATATTGAAGGTAAAGAAGATATCCAGCAGCAGCGCAGGTATAGGCAGTATGATCATTGCCAGCAGCATCATCAGGATCAGTGGAATCCCCAGGCTGCCGCGCCCCAAGCCCTTAAGGCCGTCCAGTGCGCTTTGACGATTCAGGTTAAGTGAAGCTAATCCGGGTAAGGCCATAGGGACAAAATCTTGACGTTAAACACAGTTATCTGTGGCTATCGCAAGAAGCATACCCATTTACCTGGGGCTAGAACTTTTCTCACCAAGGCGACTATTACGCAAGGCAATAAGCCAGATAGTTATTGATAATAATTCGCATTATATTTACCATTGGCGCAATTTTTTGCATCTAAGTTTTCCTCAAGGATTCGCCATGTCCAAGCTCAAACTCCCCCTCAGCCTGCTGTTAGGCTCAAGTGCCCTTATTCCTTTCTCCGGGCAGGCAGCAGATGCCGTGGAAGAGGTCATAGTCACCGCAGGCCGTGTGGAGCGCCCACTGAGCACCATCCCCAATACAGTTACGGTGATTAACGAGCAGGAGTTACAGCAACAATTGTCCATTCAGGACGATCTATCCACGGTACTGGGCAATCTAATCCCCGGCTTCTCCCCCAGCCGCCAGAAGATGACTAGCGCCGGTGAAACCCTGCGCGGACGCAAGCCGCTGTATATGATTGACGGCATTCCCCAATCCAACCCGCTGCGCAGCGGCGGTCGCGATGGCCACACCATTGACCCCTTTGTGCTGGAGCGAG
>CBIMZH010000654.1:0-2035 GCA_966248255.1 uncultured Cellvibrio sp. | reverse complement strand
CAACTCCAGCGACGTAGGCTTCGACGGTGCCTCCTGTGCGGTGCTTAACGCCATTGGTAAACAGTCTGCCGATATCGCCATGGGCGTGGATGAAGGCGATGAAAAAGATCTGGGCGCTGGCGACCAGGGTTTGATGTTTGGTTTTGCCACTAACGAAACCCCGGTACTTATGCCCGCGCCCATTTACTACGCCCACCGCCTGGTAGAAAAACAGGCCGAGCTGCGCAAAAACGGCGCCCTGCCCTGGTTGCGCCCCGATGCCAAAAGCCAGGTAACCCTGCGCTATGAAAACGGCAAGCCGGTAGCGGTAGATGCGGTAGTGCTTTCCACTCAGCATTCGCCCAGTGTGCGTCAACACGAAATTCACGATGCGGTGCGCGAGCTGATTATCAAGCAGGTATTGCCCGCCGAATGGCTGCACAAGGACACCAAGTTCCACATCAACCCCACCGGCCAATTTATTATCGGCGGCCCAGTGGGCGACTGTGGTCTGACCGGGCGTAAGATTATTGTCGACACCTACGGCGGCATGGCTCGTCACGGCGGCGGCGCCTTCTCCGGTAAAGACCCATCCAAAGTGGACCGCTCTGCCGCCTACGCTGGCCGCTATGTGGCCAAAAATATCGTTGCCTCTGGTCTGGCTGACAAGTGTGAAATTCAGGTGAGCTATGCCATTGGTGTGGCAGAACCCACTTCAATTTCTATCAACACCTTTGGCACAGGCAAAATTTCCGATGAGGCGATCATCACCCTGGTGCGCGAACACTTCGACCTGCGCCCCCGCGGCCTGATTGAAATGCTCGACCTCAAGCGCCCGATTTATCGCCAGACAGCCGCCTACGGCCACTTTGGTCGCGAGCTGCCAGATTTCACCTGGGAAAAAACCGACAAAGCCGAGCTGCTTAAAAAAGCGCTCTAAGCCTTAGGTAGGTTGGGCAGCAATGCTCAACAACCCGTTAATTATTTCGCGAACAGTGTTGGGCATGGCTGCCCAACCTACGCAATCACAGAGGAAGAGCCTCATGAGCTTCACCGATTACAAAGTTGCCGATATGTCCCTAGCCAGCTGGGGCCGCAAAGAAATTGAAATTGCCGAAGGCGAAATGCCCGCATTGATGGCACTGCGCCGCAAATACAAAGCGAGCAAGCCACTGGCTGATGCCAAAATTATTGGCTGTATTCACATGACTATTCAGACCGCGGTGTTGATTGAAACGCTGGTGGAGCTGGGCGCGGAAGTGCGCTGGTCCTCGTGCAATATTTTCTCCACCCAGGATCACGCCGCCGCCGCTATTGCCGCTGCCGGCATTCCCGTATTCGCCTGGAAAGGTGAGACCGAAGAAGAGTTCTGGTGGTGTATCGAGCAGACCATCAACAAAGATGGCCAGCCCTGGGCAGCCAATATGATTCTCGACGATGGCGGCGATGTAACCCAAATCGTGCATGAAAAATATCCGCAAATGCTCGACAAGATTCACGGCATTTCCGAAGAGACCACTACCGGTGTACACCGTTTGGTGGACATGCTGAAAAAAGGCACTTTGAAAGTTCCCGCAATCAACGTGAACGATGCGGTAACCAAAAGCAAAAACGACAACAAATACGGTTGCCGTCACAGCTTGAACGACGCTATCAAACGCGGCACCGATCACTTGCTCGCCGGTAAAAAAGCCCTGGTCATCGGCTATGGCGATGTGGGTAAAGGCTCTGCCGCCTCTCTGCGTCAGGAAGGCATGATTGTTAAGGTCACCGAGATAGATCCTATCTGTGCCATGCAGGCCTGTATGGACGGTTTCGAAGTTGTGTCTGCCTACAACAACGGCATTAACACCGGCAAATACGAAGACATCAACCACGCAGTATTGAGCACCACTGACCTAGTAGTGACTACCACTGGCAACGTCAACGTGTGCGACTCTTCCATGCTGCGCGCGCTGAAAAACGGTGCCGTGGTCTGTAACATCGGCCACTTCGATAGCGAAATCGATACCGCCTTTATGCGCAAAAACTGGGAGTGGGAAGAAGTTAAACCCCA
>CBIMZH010000653.1:0-2040 GCA_966248255.1 uncultured Cellvibrio sp. | reverse complement strand
TGCGCCGCGCGCCAGAGGTAAAAATCGCCGCACAGATCCACGGCGGTGGTCACGAGCGCGGTATGCGCTCCGGCACTTTGCCCACTCACCAGTGTGTGGGCATGGGCGAAGCAGCGGCGCTGGCGCAACAGCTGTTGGTCAGCGAGCCAGAGCAAATTTGCGCGCTGCGCGAGCAGCTGTGGCAAGGCTTAAAGGATTTACCGGGTATTAAGCGCAACAGCCCCGAGCAGGGCGTGTGCGGTATTTTGAATCTGGCGTTTAGCGGTTGTGATGGCGAAATGCTATTGATCTCGCTGCGCGATCTGGCGCTGTCGAGCGGCTCTGCCTGCAACTCCGCCAGCCTTTCGCCCAGCTATGTATTAAAGGCAATTGGCCTGTCCGATGCCGATGCTCAGGCCTCGCTGCGCCTGAGCCTGGGGCGCTACACCAGCGCCGATGAAATTGAATTTGCGATTGAAACACTGCGCACCTGGGTCACCAAGTTGCGCAAGGCCTAACCTAGAGGTTTGCCATGTCTGAACAAGTTGAACGTCTAATCAAAAAAGAGTACGCCGCGGGCTTTACTACCCAAATCGACTCGGAAACCCTGCCGCCAGGGCTGAATGAAGACGTAATCCGTTTTATCTCCGCCAAAAAAAAGGAGCCGGAGTGGCTGCTCGAATGGCGTCTTAAAGCCTATAACGCCTGGTTGGAAATGACCGAGCCAGAGTGGGCTCATGTGAAGTACGACGATATCGACTTCCAGGCGGTGTCCTATTACTCCGCACCTAAAAGCATGGCCGACCGTCCCAAAAGCCTGGACGAAGTTGACCCTGAGCTGCTCAAAACCTATGAGAAACTTGGCATTCCTCTGCACGAGCAGGCGGCACTGGCCGGCGTCGCTATGGACGTGGTGTTCGACTCAGTTTCCGTAGTTACCACCTTCCGCGAAAAGCTCGCCGAAGTGGGCGTGATTTTCTGCTCTATTAGTGAAGCCGTGGAAAAACACCCAGAGCTGGTTAAGCAATACCTGGGCTCAGTGGTACCGCAAAAAGACAACTACTATGCCGCGCTCAACTCGGCGGTATTTTCCGACGGCTCCTTTGTGTATATCCCCAAGGGTGTGCGCTGCCCTATGGAGTTGTCCACTTACTTCCGTATTAACGAAATGAACACTGGCCAGTTCGAGCGCACCCTGATTGTGTGTGACGAAGGCGCCTACGTAAGTTATCTCGAAGGCTGCACCGCGCCCCAGCGCGATGAAAACCAATTGCACGCCGCTGTGGTGGAATTGGTTGCCCTGGATAACGCCGAAATCAAATACTCGACCGTACAAAACTGGTATCCGGGTAACGAGGAAGGCAAGGGCGGTATCTACAACTTTGTGACCAAGCGCGGTGTTTGTCACACCAGCGCCAAAATCTCCTGGACTCAGGTGGAAACTGGTTCGGCTGTTACCTGGAAATATCCCAGCTGTATTTTGCGCGGCGACAACAGCGTTGGGGAATTTTATTCGGTGGCCCTGACTAACAATTTCCAGCAGGCCGATACCGGCACCAAGATGATTCATATAGGCAAAAATACCCGCTCGACCATTATTTCCAAGGGTATTTCCGCGGGTCGCTCATCCAACGCCTATCGCGGCCTGGTGCGTATGAACCCGGGCGCCGAAGGCGCGCGCAATTACACCCAGTGTGATTCGCTGTTAATTGGCGACAAGTGCGGCGCCCATACTTTCCCCTATATCGAAAGTAAAAACCCCACGGCAGTGATTGAGCACGAAGCCACCACTTCCAAGGTAAGTGAAGATCAGTTGTTCCTCTGCCAACAGCGCGGCCTGGATGCCGAAAAAGCCGTGTCCATGATTGTCAACGGCTTCTGCCGTGAAGTATTTAAAGAGCTGCCGATGGAATTCGCCGTAGAGGCGGGCAAGCTGCTGGAAGTCAGCCTTGAAGGCTCTGTGGGTTAATTGCCCGCACACAACTCCCGCACACAACTAAAGAAATTTACCGTATTAGCAATTTTCGGATTTGAATTATGTTACGCATTACCGACCTGCAG
>CBIMZH010000652.1:0-2041 GCA_966248255.1 uncultured Cellvibrio sp. | reverse complement strand
ATCCACCTTCTCGCCCATACCCAAAAATTTAATGGGTTTGCCGGTAATGTGGCGCACCGACAGGGCCGCACCGCCGCGGGCATCGCCGTCGGCTTTGGTGAGAATGACGCCGGTCAGCGGCAGCGCATCGTTAAAGGCCTTGGCAGTATTTACCGCATCCTGGCCGATCATGGCGTCGATTACAAACAGGGTTTCAACCGGGTTCAGGGCTTTGTGCAGATCCTGAATTTCGGTCATCAGCTCCTGATCGACGTGCAAGCGGCCAGCGGTATCCACAATCAGCACATCAAAGAACTGGCGCTTGGCCTGATCCAGTGCCGCACGGGCAATATCCAGCGGCTGTTGCTCGGCAGTCGATGGGAAGAATTCCACGCCCACTTCGCCAGCCAGGGTTTGCAGCTGTTGAATAGCCGCTGGGCGGTAAACGTCGGCGCTCACCACCAGTACTTTTTTCTTCTCGCGCTCTTTGAGGAAGCGCGCCAGCTTGGCAACCGAGGTGGTTTTACCCGCACCCTGCAAGCCCGCCATAAGCACAATGGCTGGTGGCTGCTGCGCCAGGTTAAGTTTCTCGTTGGCCTGGCCCATGGTGGCGATAAGTTCAGCTTCAACAATCTTGATAAATTGTTGGCCTGGGTTTAACGCCTTGCTGATTTGTTGGCCCAGAGCGCGGCTGCGCACCTGGTCGATAAAAGCTTTTACAACTGGAAGGGCGACGTCGGCTTCCAGCAGCGCTTTGCGCACGTCGCGCAAAGCGTCTTTGATATTGTCCTCGCTCAGGCGCGCCTTGCCAGTAATGCTGCGCAGCGTATGGGACAAACGATCCGTTAGATTCTCAAACATAAAGCGTCTCGCTAATCGCAAAAACAGGTGAATATCTACAGGTGGAGAGCCGCTAAGCCCCCAGCGGTTAAAGTGGCGGCGATTATACTCCCAAATCCAGCCTATTGTTGGCGATTTGTTATTGGCTTAAACCCGATCTACAGGGCGCTAATTAAGGTTGTTTCTCATTTCCCTTCAATTAGCCCTGCCCTTATGACACACTTAGCGCCAGACCTACTCCAATAACCCCAACGCCCTTCAAGTGCTGTTAAGGACTTTTACCGCGCATGATCAGCCTTTACCCAAAACTGGTTCTCGCCGCCAACCTGCTCGCCCTGGCCGTTTACTCAGGTGCCAGTCTCTATTTTATTGCCAAGGCCTGGCGCCAACACCAATTAAGCCGAAAAGGCCTGCAGTGGACTGCCGCTATAGCGCTGCTTCTCCACAGCGTGGGCGTACACGGCTTAAGCTTTGCCCATGAGGGTTTTTACCTGAGCTATTTTGGTATCTCCTCGCTTATTTTTTTAGTGATTAACCTACTGGTACTGATTAGCAGCCTTAAAAAGGACCTGCACAACTTATTTTTATTGCTCTTCCCGCTGTCAGCCCTGGTGGTGCTCGCCTCTACCCTGGAGGCCTCTGCCGACCATCATTTGCTCGACTACTCGCTAGCTACCCACGTCATTCTCTCGATTCTGGCCTATAGCCTGCTGACTATCGCCAGCCTTCAGGCACTGGTTCTGGCCTATCAAAACCATCAACTTAAAGCCAAGCATCTCACCCCGGGCACGCGCCTGTTGCCACCATTGCAAACCATGGAGGCGCTTTTATTTGAAGTACTCTGGGTGGGCGAAATTATGCTAACTCTGGCTATAGCCTAAGGCTTTTGGTTTTTGGAGGATATGTTTGCCCAGCACCTGGTACACAAAACGGTATTTTCACTCTGTGCCTGGTTGATTTACGGGCTTTTGTTATGGGGACGCTGGCAGCTTGGCTGGCGCGGCAACCGCGCGATTCGCTGGGCGCTGGCAGGATTTGTCTGCTTGATGCTGGCTTACTTTGGCAGCCGCCTGGTACTGGAGATGTTATTGCACAGGGTTTAAGCCCTGTGCGCAATTAACTAGAGGTCTTCGTCTTTATCACGCAGCTTATTTAGCTTGCCCAACAGCCAGCCAAAGCCTGCAGCAAGCACTAAAATGCCACCAAGCAGCAACGCAAAGGC
>CBIMZH010000651.1:0-2041 GCA_966248255.1 uncultured Cellvibrio sp. | reverse complement strand
ACCGCCGCCCAGGCCTATGCCCTGGATGCCGCCGCTATAGCTGCTGGCACGCCTTCGATTCAATTGATGAAACGCGCCGCGCGCACTGCCTTTCAGCATCTGCTGGAGCGCTTTGGCGAACCGGCGCTGATCAGTGTTTACTGCGGCGCAGGCAACAATGGTGGCGATGGCTATGTGCTTGCAGCCCTGGCCGCCCAGCGCCGCCTGCCGGTGCAGGTAATTCAGCTCGCCGCGCCCGAGCAGCTAAAAGGTGATGCCCATCTGGCTTATGAGTTTGCGCTGCAGGAGTCTGTACCCATGCGCGCCTTTGATGCCAATCAGGCGCCAACAGCAGGGGTGATAGTGGATGCGCTTTTGGGCATTGGCCTGCAGGGCGAGCCGCGCGGCGAGTTTGTCCAGGCGATTGCCCAGATCAACCAGTCCGGCTTGCCGGTGGTGGCGCTGGATATTCCCTCTGGCCTCAATGGTGATACTGGCGCCGTGGCCAGTGTGGCGGTTAAGGCGGGCATGACCATCACCTTTATTGGCCTCAAGCGCGGCCTGGTTACCGGGCGCGGCCCGGCGCTCTGCGGCAAGTTGCTGCTGGAGCCATTAAATATTGCCAAGGAGATACTCGATCAGCAACTGCCCAGCGCCCAGCGCCTGGGTTTGCATCAACTATTGCCCTTGCTGGCGCCGCGCGAGGCCGATGCCCACAAGGGCGATTTCGGCCATGTGATGGTAATTGGTGGCGATACAGGCTTTGGCGGCGCCGCACTTATGGCTGCCGAGGCAGCAGCGCGCGCAGGCGCAGGCCTGGTGAGCATTGCCACTCGCCCGGAACATATTCCGGCCATTCTCGCCCGTCGCCCCGAAGTGATGGCGCTGGGGGTGGTTTCCGGCCAGGAGCTGGAACCCTGGTTGAGTCGTCCCAGTGTGCTGGTGGTTGGCCCTGGCCTGGGGCGCTCGCCCTGGTCGGAGCAGATGCTGCAGCAGGCGGTGGCCTCAGGCTTGCCCATGGTGCTGGATGCCGATGCACTTAATATCCTTGCCGAAGGCCGCGTAGTGCCGGCACCCCAGGGCGCCGGCCGCTGGTTGCTGACCCCGCATCCGGCCGAGGCGGCGCGCCTGCTGGGGGTGACAACTGCAGAGGTGCAGGCAGATCGCTTTGCCGCGGCGGAAACACTGGCGCAGCGCTTTGGTGCCAGTGTGATTCTTAAAGGTGCCGGCAGCCTGGTCGCAGTGCAGGGCGAATTGCCCGGTGTGGTCACCGACGGCAATCCCGGTATGGCGTCTGGCGGCATGGGCGATGTACTGTCCGGCATTCTCGGTGGCTTGGTTGCACAGGGTTTGGCGGTGGGTGATGCCGCGCGTTTGGGCGCAGTGTTGCACGCGGCGGCGGCAGACCTTGGCGCTGCCGATCTGGGTCAGCGCAGCCTGCTGGCCACTGACCTTATGCCTTATCTTTGCCAGTTGCTGGCCGAGGCTGAGGAGAATTGAGCTTGAGCCGCGAACTGCAACTTGCCCTGGTCGACGAGGCCGCGAGCATACACCCGGGGAATTGTCTGGGCAGCTGGTTGGCCAGCCACCCAGGTGCCTTCACACTTTACTTGCAGGGTGATTTGGGTGCGGGTAAAACCACGCTGACGCGCGGCATTATGCGTACCCTCGGCCATCAGGGGGCGGTAAAAAGCCCCACCTATACGCTGGTGGAAATCTATAGCCTGGCGGATGCCCATGGTGCCGAGCGCCAGCTCTATCATTTCGATCTCTATCGCCTGGGCGACCCGGAAGAGCTGGAGTTTATGGGCATTCGCGATTATTTCAGCGACAGCAGTATTTGCCTGGTGGAGTGGCCTGAGCGTGGTCTTGGCGTTTTGCCCGAGGCGGATCTGCAGTTGGATTTAACCCCGGATGGCGATGGTCGCCGCGCCTGTTTGCATGCGCACAGCGCTTTGGGCGAGCAGCTGATGCGGGTTCTGGCGGGGATGCTTTAAACCGGGGTTGTCCGCCCCGGACCTTCCTCCTTCTTATTTATCTATTCATTTCTCTATTTCTTGAT
>CBIMZH010000650.1:0-2045 GCA_966248255.1 uncultured Cellvibrio sp. | reverse complement strand
AATACCTGGCTTTGGCCGCCTGCAGTATTCGCCAAGAGAATCCAGAGGATTACCTATCGGCAATATTCGCGCGGGAAGACTGTCGCGCGCATTTGCAGTTATATACCCGCGCGCTGCGTTTAGCTGGCGAATTAAAGCGTTTTGATCTGCTCCCGGCAGTGCGCCATGCAATTAATTCAGCGCTACCCAAGGTGAAATTTTGGGCACTTTGGGCCGGTGTGATGTTGGGAGATTCCCAGCTGGCGGACAGTTTAAAGCCCTATGTATTCCAATCAGGTGAGTGCCAGCGCCTGGCCATAGAGCTTTGCTTTAGAGTGTTGCCCTGCGAGCAGGCCTACGACTGGATAACCGAGCTGGCCAAAAATCCCAAACATTTGCGCGCTGCCATGGTCGCCATAGGTGTGCTGGGCGATCCCAAAGCCATCGACTGGCTGATTGGGCAAATGCAAGAGCCACAGCTTTCGCGCATTGCCGGGGAAATGTTTTCCACTATTACCGGTATAGCGTTGGATGAAAATAATTTAGCGCTTGAGACTCTGCCAGATCTAACCGAGCAGTTGCCTGCCGCCGATGAGCCGGAAGATGGCCTGGAAGTGGATGAGGATGAATACCTGCCATTCCCTGATGTAAATAAAGTCGGTGCCGTTTGGCAAAAGTATCGCAATCGTTTTACTGTTGGTGGCAGATATCTGCTAGGCAAAGCGATTACTGAACCGCATTTGCAGCAGCTACTGGCTAGCGGTACACAAAGGCATAGGCGCGCCGCCGCTATGGAGCTGGCACTGGAAAATTCTGCGCAGTATTTAACGAATCACGCCCTAAAAAATAATAGCGCCTAATCCTTTTTATCCTGGTCCTGTGATTGAGCTGGCGAGAAAATGGGAATGTGATCGCTTTAATTTTTTGCAAATTCTAATCAGGCATTGCGGCACAATTTTTTTAGCTGCTAGCTAACCAACCCCTCAGTGGCTTAAGTTGATTTAAGGAGCAAATTTTGAGTCAGCTAGAAAAGCTGTTTATTGTCGCCACAGGCATGACCACCCCGCTGGGAATGAATACAGCCATGACCGCTGCGGCCATAAATGCGGGCATCAATGTTTATCAGGCTTCTGCAATTTGCGATGGATTCTTCTCGCCTATAACCATGACCGAGGTGCCGGAAGACGCCTTGGCGCCCTTGGCTTCGCCGCTAAAAAATCAATTGGGTATAAATGCTCGCCAAGCGCGCTTGCTGCGCCTGGCTCAGCCTGCGCTCACCGAAGCACTAAACGGCCTTAAGCAATCGTTGGCAATATTTTTGGCTGGGCCAGAACCCCTACCCAATGCGCCTCTACCCATACGTTCCAAATTTCTGGAGCACTTACAGGTACAAGCAGGCGTTGCCTTTGATCTAGACCATAGCAAGGTTTTCCCCATGGGCAGGGCCGGTGTGTTTTACGCCTTGGAATACGCCTTTAGTTACCTGGAGTTTTCCGATCAGGATTATGTATTAGTAGGTGGGGTTGATAGCTATTGGCACCCCATGACTCTGGCTGCGCTGACACAGGAACAACGCCTTAAAACAGAACGTGGTCAAACGGACGGCTTTGTGCCAGGCGAGGCGGCAGGATTTGTTTTGTTATCCCGGCAGCCAGTTAATTCAACCGGCCGGCAAGTATATCGCCCAGGTTTGGCAGAAGAGTCTGGGCATAGGTACAGCCAGGAACCGCATTTGGGCGAAGGTTTATCCGCAGCTTTTAAACAAGCGCTAGCTCAATCCTCGCTAGGCAATATTCAAAAAATCTACAGCAGTTTAAACGGCGAGGCGTTTGCGGCAAAAGAGTACGGGGTGGCACTTACCCGCAATAGCGCAGCGCTTGCAGAAAAATGTGCGCATCTGCATCCCGCGGACTGTTATGGCGATTTAGGTGCGGCTACTGGGGCAATATTGATCGCTCTATCAGCTATTAATTCTCCTGGCACGGCAATCTGCTACGGATCTTCCGAGGGCGCATTTAGGGGGGCAGCATGTGTAATTTAACTGATCAATGTCGGCCCATGGGCTT
>CBIMZH010000649.1:0-2048 GCA_966248255.1 uncultured Cellvibrio sp. | reverse complement strand
GCACCACACTGACTTTTGCGCAGTCTTTGCGGTAATTGCCAATTGTGGATTGCGCTTTGCCTTTACTGCCATCCTCAAAGCCAATCAGTTTCCAATCGGCCTTCATGCACTCCTGCTCGTTCATGCTGGCACAGCCGGCAAGCAGACTTATCAATATCAATGGTAATAATTTAAATTTTGACATGAGGCATGTACTCTTAAAATATAGTGCCCCTGCAAGAAAATATTAGGGCATAACCAGGCTTAAGGAATTATCCATCTAATCGCCAAACTTGCCAACACAGCGAGCAACATGGCCGCAAGCGAAAGCTGGGCATAGCGGTCTTGTTTTAGTTGCAGCAAAGTGAATTGTGCTGAATTTAGTTTATTTTTCTCTAATAGCCGCGGTAGCAAATGCGCCTGTAACGAATCCAGGTTAAACAGGCTTCGTGGCTGGTTAAAGTTAAAAGCCAGCTTTTTATGTTTAATCATCAATCCGTAATCCGCCCAATAGATATTTTGATACTTATCCTCCACGCGAGTTTTGTCTTCCAGCAGCAACACCAAACGATCAGAAAAAATTCCCAAACGCTGGCCTAATATGCGCTTTTGCGCAAACCAAGCGGCTAAGGTCATGGCGAGCATAAAACAAAATATCAGCAATGCTATTGTCAGATTGAGCTTTGAATCCGATGCGGATGTATAAGCCACATAGCCTTGGACGGTAACCAAGGCCAAGCTGGACAGACCTATAATCCAGGGCAATTGACGCAAAGATTTGGCCAAGGCCCCCTCAGGTTGCAACCAAACTTCTACAGTTAAATCTTGTGCTGTTTCACGCAGGTTTTGCCAGTGGTCTTCTTGCTGCTTTTTATCGCGCCGGGCTTGTAGCAAGGCAAACCCAAAACCTATGACCAAAACGATAGCAAACACCCAAATGCAATTGCGCTGCAAACGCAGATAGCTTGTTGCAGCTGAACTCACTTGCTGCCACTCCTGAACAAGCGCAGGAATTGTCCAATCCCCCCTAGACTTGCCTGCAAGATCAAACTGGTAAATAGCTGGTTGCGCCGCATCCAATACCAGCACTTGATGATTAAATTTCACCAGCGATATTGCGTCCGCCCCCGCCGGCAGGGGCAACTCATCGATAAATACCCCGGTTGAACTGTAGCGAGCCAAGCGTGCGTAGGACAGATTATTATCACCCACCAGAGTCCAAAATATGGACTCCGCCTCAACCATATTTACTGGCCAGCTGTAACCTGTAGCACCATTCAATTTCACTGGAATTTTCTGCTGCAATTCACCAAATCTATCGGCATTCAGGAATAACAATTTCAGACTGTGGTGATTGGTGTCGGCCACCACCAGGCTTTGTTTAAATTGCTGCAATTGATTTGGGTAGCGAAAGCCTGAGGCTTTGCCAAGCAATTTTCCATCTGCATTCAGCCAAAAGATTTGATGACCAGTGGTATCGGCCAAATACACCTGATCCTCACTATTAACCCAAAGACGAAAGCTGTTGGTTAGAGGTGGCAACACCCTACTAAAGCGGCGACAGCTAATAGGTTGCAGTTGGCAGGCATAAAGTCCCGCTTCAGTGGTCGTTGCCGGTGCGCTACTGCCTTGCTCGGCGCGAGCAAAGATTTGCAGCTTGCCTTGAATACTCTCTGGCTTATTGCCCAAGGCCAGCAATAACTCTCCCGAGGAAAGAAAACCAAAATCACCAATAAACTTTTGCTCACCAAATTCGGTCGCTCGGATTTGTCGCAGCATTTGGCCTTGATCATCGACAAAGACCAGGCGATTGTCATATTGGAAAACCAACTCACCCACCAGGCCTTGTTTAGCCAACCCCAGGCGAGGCACTTTCATCCACTGATTACCGGCCCAAATATAGAGCGCAAGCAAGCTGCCAAAAAATAGAATTATCCCGGCCGCGAGCCAAGGGTTTACCGATTTTTGCATAGCGAGAGTCCCTGCTGTTGTAAGTTATTTTTTCCGACCGATAACGCTAAACCAGCGCACCAGTTCATGCCCCTGCTGGTCTACTAGACGCAGTTGAT
>CBIMZH010000648.1:0-2050 GCA_966248255.1 uncultured Cellvibrio sp. | reverse complement strand
TCTCCTTTGGTAAACCGTCCAGCCCAGTTATTAAAACAATAAGCCGGCCAGCCCAACAGGGGCTTGCACATAAAAGCGGAGAGATATCTATGGCATTTTGGCGAATTTTTACTCTATTCACGGCCCTGGCGCTCAGCCTGTTTAGCCTTGCTGCGCAAGCTGAGGAGCCAGCTTCTCGCGAGCGCTTATCGCTGGATCAGGGCTGGCTTTTCCATTTGGGCGATGTTGTCCCGCCCGCGATAAAAACCCACGGCGCCAGTTACGCCAACGCCAAAGCTGGCAATGCCCCCGGCGCTGCGGGGCTGGATTACGATGACTCTGACTGGCGCAAACTGGATTTGCCTCACGACTGGGCGGTAGAGGGGCCCTTCGATCCAAACGAAAATATTTCCCAGGGCTATAGGCCGCGCGGTATCGGTTGGTATCGCCGTTATTTACGTGTAGATCCAACGGATAGAGGTAAGCATTTTGAAATTCAGTTTGATGCCATAGCCACCCACGCCACTGTTTGGGTGAACGGCAATGAAGTACTGCACAACTGGTCTGGCTATAACGCCAGCCGCATCGACCTGACGCCCTACCTGCGCTACGGCGATGCGCTTAACACCATTGCCGTGCGTGTGGATGCCAATGCAATGGAGGGCTGGTGGTACGAGGGCGCAGGTATTTATCGCCACACCTGGCTGGTAAAACGCAGCCCGCTGCACATTATTACCGATGGTTTAGATGCGCGGCCGCGGGACATGGGTGGCGACAAATGGCAGCTGCCGGTAGTGGTCACCCTGAACAACAGCGGTGAACAGCCAGCCGATGCGCAATTGCAAGTGCAGCTGTTTGATCCCGCAGGCAAACTTGTCGCCACTAAAACCACCAAAGCCCAGGTGCCGGTATTAGCCCAGCGCGATGCACAAGTTGTGTTCACGCTAAAAAAGCCTCAACTCTGGTCGCTGCAACAAACCCATCTTTACCGCGTGCAGGTGAGCGTAAATAGCGCTGGCAAGCTGCAGGATCAAACTTCGCTGAGTACAGGTTTTCGCCGCATTCGCTTTGATGCGAGCCAAGGTTTTTTTCTTAACGACCAACAGGTGAAGTTACAGGGCGTGTGTATTCACCAGGATCACGCTGGCGTGGGCGTGGCCGTGCCCGACAGCATTTGGCAGTACCGCTTGCGCCGCTTAAAAGAGCTGGGCGTTAATGCCATTCGCTTTGCCCACAATGCGCCCGCAGCAGAAGTGCTGGATATGGTCGATCGCATGGGCTTTTTGGTGATGGATGAAAACCGCAATTTTAATCCCTCGCCAGATTACCTGGCGCAGCTGGAGTGGATGCTGCGCCGCGATAGACACCACCCGGGCATTATTCTCTGGTCGGTATTTAATGAAGAGCCAGTGCAATCCACCGAGGTGGGTTATCAAATGGTGCGCCGTATGACTGCGGCGGTAAAAGCCCTGGATGATACTCGCCCGGTTACCGCAGCAATGAACGGCGGCTTTTTTACCGAGCTGAACGTATCCCATGCAGTGGATGTAGTGGGCTTTAACTATCAGGTAAAAGACTACGACCGCTTTCATCAGCTGCACCCCAACACGCCTATTACCAGTTCGGAAGATACTTCGGCGTTTATGACCCGCGGTGAATTCCTCACCGACCCAGGCAAAAATACTGTCGCCAGTTATGACGATGATTTTGCCTACTGGGGTAATAGCCACAGAGACGCCTGGGAGGCAATCGCCAAGCGCGATTTTATAGCCGGCGGTTTTGTCTGGACTGGCTTTGACTATCGCGGCGAACCCACGCCCCACGAGTGGCCGTCGGTCAGCTCCTACTTTGGCATTATGGATCTCAACGGTTTTGCCAAAACCGCTTACTACATTCACCAGGTGCAGTGGATAAAAGATCGTCCGCTGGTTTATATCGCGCCCCACTGGAACTGGGCAGATAAAGAGGGGCAAGCTGTTCGCGTGCTGGTGATGAGCAATGCCGCGCGGGTGCAACTCTGGTTAAACGGCAAGTTGCTGGGCGAGCAGCAGGTTGACCCCTATCGCATGAA
>CBIMZH010000647.1:0-2055 GCA_966248255.1 uncultured Cellvibrio sp. | reverse complement strand
CCCGACAAACGCAGAGTGCGCATCCCCTCTTTCATCGCCTGGCGGCGCATCTCCTGCAAATTGCAGGTGGCGGTTACCCGCTCTTTAATCGCATCGGACACCATTAAAATTTCATAGAGCCCCTGACGCCCCAGGTAGCCGGTATTGCGGCACTCCAGGCAGCCCACTGGGCGATAGACCTTGGCTGGCACATTCACCTTCCAGGGCGCCACCAGCTCCTGCCAATCCTGATGACTCATACTGCCCTCTTCTTTGCAGTGGGGGCAGAGGGTGCGTACCAGGCGCTGCGCCATCACCCCCAGCAGGGTGGCGTTGATTAGATAGGAGGGCACGCCCAGGTCGAGCAGGCGCGCCACTGTGCTGGGCGCATCATTGGTGTGCACCGTAGACAGCACCAGGTGACCGGTCAGCGCCGCCTGCACCGCCATCTGCGCTGTCTCCAGGTCGCGGATCTCGCCGACCATAATAATGTCCGGGTCCTGGCGCATAAGGCTGCGAATACCGGCGGCAAAGTCCAGGCCGATTTTGTGGTGCACCTGGGTTTGGTTAAACGCCTCTTCGACCATTTCGATGGGGTCTTCAATGGTGGAGACATTTACCTCGGCGGTGGCCAGTTGGCGCAGCGAGGAGTAGAGGGTAGTGGTTTTACCCGAGCCAGTGGGGCCGGTTACCAGCAAGATACCGTTGGGGCGATGCAGCATCGACTGCCAGCGCTGATAGTCATCGCCGACCAGACCCAGGTCGCTAAAGCTGCGCAGCAGCACCTCTGGGTCGAAAATACGCATCACCAGCTTTTCGCCAAAGGCGGTAGGCAGGGTGGACATACGCAGTTCGATTTCGCTGCCGTCATTGCGCCGGGTTTTGATGCGGCCATCCTGGGGTTTGCGCTTTTCGGCAATATCCATGCGCGCCAGCACCTTAAAGCGGGCGGTCACGGCGGTGGCCACATTGGCTGGCAGCTCGTAGACATAGTGGAGCACGCCGTCGATGCGGAAGCGGATGCGGCCCACTTCGCGGCGCGGCTCTATGTGGATATCGCTGGCGCGCTGGTCATAGGCGTACTGCAGCAGCCAGTCGACGATTTTAACTATGTGCTGGTCATTGGCATCCGGGTCCTGGGCCTTGCCCAACTCCACCAGCTGCTCAAAATTGGTAATCGCCGAGGCGGCAGTCAGGCCACTGGCCCCGGAGACCGAGCGCGCCAGGGTGTAAAACTCCACCATAAACCGCTCTATATCGGCGGGGTTGGCCACTACCCTGCGCACCTGGCGGCGCGCCACATGCTCCACTTGCGGCTCCCAACCGCTCATAAACGGCTGGGTACAGGCCACCAGCACATGATCCGGGTTGACCTGCACACAGAGGATGCCGTGGCGCTTGGCAAAGGCGTAGCTAATCACCTCGGTGCACTTGGCCACGTCGATTTTCATGGGATCTATATGGAACAGCGGCAGGCGGGCTTTTTCTGCCAGCCACTGGGTGAGCACCTCGGCATCCAGCACCTTGCCGGGGCGGCGCAGGTCCTCGATGGACAGGCTGGCGATATAGCTGAGCGGGTGCATAATTGCCTGCTCGCGGTTGCGCGAGGCGCCCAACAGGGCGTTGGCCTCGGTCTTTTCCATATAGCCATCCGCGACCAGGTCGTCCACCAACCCCCGCAAGTCCAGAAATCTGTCCACAAACGCCTGCGCCATGTAGAAATCCCGCCTAGTCTTATTTGCAATTCAGGGATTGTAGCGGCTTGGCGCCAAAGAATCTGCCCGCCAGTTGGCGCCCCGGGGGTAAACTGGGCCCTGCCAGATCAAACTGTCATAAATATGTAATTTCTGTTGGTGACCTTTGGCGTTCAAGTTTTTATACTGCGCGCACTTTTCATTTGAGGGGGTAGACCATGCCTTTTGCAAACCTGTCCAACCTGTTTGGCCGCTCGCCTATCAAGCCCATGCAGGAGCATATGGCGTTGGCCGTCAAGGCCGCTTCCGAGCTGGTGGGCTTTTTTGAAGCCGTTACCGCTGGCGACTGGGATCTGGCCCGCAGTATCCAACAGCAGGTAGT
>CBIMZH010000646.1:0-2057 GCA_966248255.1 uncultured Cellvibrio sp. | reverse complement strand
TTTGCCCACCAACTGCACGCCTACTTTATTACCGGCAGCCCGGTGCAATCGGCCAAGGTGTCACGCCTGGCGGCGCACAAGGAGTAGACCATGGCATTTGGTGGCGGCCTGGACGATCAGGCAGAGGTAATGAGCGAAATTAATATGACGCCACTGGTGGATGTCATGCTGGTGCTGCTGATTATTTTTATTATTACAGTGCCGGTGCTCACCCACTCGGTAAAAGTGGACTTGCCCCAGGCAGACAATGCGCCAGCGGAAATCAAACCGGAAACCATCAACCTGGGCATAGACGCCCAGGGCAAAATTTTCTGGAATGAAACAGTCGTTACCCCGGCGGAACTGGAGCAGCGTTTACAGGCCGCCGCCGCACAGCAGCCGCAACCGGAAATTCACCTGCGCGGCGACAAAGCCGTCGCCTATGGCCAGGTTGCACAAACCATGGCCGCCGTGCAGCGCGCCGGTATCACCAAGTTAGGTTTTATCACCCAGCCGGGGGATTAAAGTTTCGCAAAAAAAATCCAGGCGCTCTGTCAGTTTGTTTGCAGGGCGTATTAAATAGCGGTTCCGTTTTTATTCGCCTGACCAGGGAACCGCTTGTGTCCGCCCAAACCCCGCTTAACACCAGTCACAGCGCCATACTGCGCCTGTCTATTCCGATTATTCTCGCCAATGCCGCTGTACCTCTACTCGGCTTAACCGATACCGCCGTTATCGGCCACTTTGGCGATACCGCAGCACTTGGCGCTATAGCGCTTGGCTCACTGGTATTCAGTTTTATTTTTTGGGCCTTTGGTTTTCTGCGCATGGGCACCAGCGGTTTTACCGCCCAGGCCATGGGCGCAGGCGACTGGGCCGAAGTTAAAGCCGCCTGCCTGCGCGCGCTGCTACTCGGTTGTGGTATCGGCCTTGGCCTGTTGCTGTTGCAATGGCCAATATTTTCCCTTGCCCTTTGGCTGCTGGATGCCAGCAACCAAGTGGAGAATCAGATGCAGGATTATATGTACTGGCGCATTTGGGGCGCCCCCGCCTGCCTGGGTATTTACGCCCTTTGGGGCACACTGATTGGCCTGGGCCAAACGCGCAAACTGCTCGCCTTGCAGCTGCTGCTTAACGGCTTAAATGTGCTGCTGGATGTTTACCTGGTGGCTTATGTCGACATGGGTGTTGCCGGCATTGCCCTGGGTACTGCCCTGGCCGAATGGATCAGTTTTTTGCTGGGTCTGCTGCTGGTGCTGCGCATTTTAAATACACGTTATGCACTATTTGACTGGCCCAGTATTTTGCACCCAAGCGCTTTGCTGGCCACACTACAAACCAATGCCGCTATCCTCTGGCGCACGCTGTTTTTATTGGCCGGTTTTGCCTGGTTTGCCAACCAGGGCGCGCGCTTTGGCGATAGCCGTCTGGCCGCCAATCACCTGCTGCTGCAATTTATTTCCTTCTCGGCATTTTTTCTCGACGGTTTTGCCTTTGCACTGGAATCGCTGGTGGGTCGCGCGCTGGGTGCGCAGGATAAACTCGGGTTTAAACGCGCGCTGATCAACTCCAGCCATATTGCCGCGCTTAGCGCTCTGGCGCTTATGGCAAGCCTGCTGGTCTGGGGCGAAGTGTTTATACATGCACTTACCCCTTTAGCGCAGGTGCGCGAACAGGCTTTGGCCGTTTTGCCCTTTGCTGCGATTTATGTACTCGTCTCCTTCGCCGCCTTTCAGTTGGATGGCCTGTTTATCGGGGCCATTCAAAGTCGCGCCATGCGCAATGCCTCGGCCATGTCCCTGGCGATATTTTTAGTGCTCGGCTATTGCCTGGTGCCGGTGCTGGGCAACACCGGCCTGTGGCTGGCGTTTATCGCTTTTGTAATCGCCCGCGCGCTCTGCCTGGGTTTTTACCTGCCAGCCATTTTGCGGCGATTTAGCGCTTGAGCTGGGGCGTAAATTTTGGTTAAGTCGGCAGCTGCCCAAAGGGCAATAGCGCAAGATAGGCGCCACTTGCGCACAAGCATGGCACCCGTGCGCCTTTAGGCAAACCTGTACACCCCGTTAGGCAAGCCTGCG
>CBIMZH010000645.1:0-2059 GCA_966248255.1 uncultured Cellvibrio sp. | reverse complement strand
AAAAATAATAAAGGCGAGCAACGAGCAAGAGGCGCAGGTTATGGATATACAAATGCTAATCCTGTTGGTGACCAGTTGGGTGATCAAGCCGCTGTTAATGATGGCGCTGCTGGGCATTCTCTGGGTGCTATTACGTCGTCAGTCTGCGGCGTTCAAACACTTTGTGTTTAGTCTGGGGCTGTTGGGCCTGCTGTTGATTCCGCTGCTCGGCTTATTTTTACCGGCTTTGGATTGGCACTCGGTGCCGCTGGTGGGGCAATTGGCCAGCAATCTGGATGCCTGGCTAAATCAATTGTTTGAGCGCGCTGATGCCAGCTTGAGCCGCAACCAAACACTGGTGCTGCTGGGGACATATTTTTTAGTCGTCACCTGGATTATTTACTTTCGTCTGCTGGGTTATCTGTCGCTGGTTTATCAAAGCCGCCGCGCGCAAGTGGTAAGCGATAGCGAATATCTGGAGTTAAAAAATCAACTTTGCGAATTATTGGATATTGCTGCTCCCATCAGTATAAAAACGTCGCGCGCGCTGAGTTCGCCGCAAATGTGGGGCTTTTGGCGGCCAGAAATTTTACTGCCGCGCGAGGCGCTGCTGTGGGATACAGACAAAAAGCTGTCAGTGCTTTTGCACGAATTGGGGCATGTATCGCGCCGCGATTGGTTGATTAGCCAGGTAATTAATTTTAGCTGCGCCGTCTTCTGGTTTTTGCCGCCGGTCTGGTGGTTGGCAAATCGTGTTTACGATCAGGCGGAAATAGCCTGCGACGATCTGATTCACCGCCTGCGCAATAAACACCTGGCCTATGCCCAAAGCCTGATGCAACTGGCCGGTGCTGAAAACACTCAGGAAGATGCCAGCCTCGGCATGAGTGGTAAGTCGGCGATTTTTTATCGCATTGCCGCCGTGCTGGATAAGCAGCGCCCACGCACGCCGGTTGCCGTGGAAGCGGCGCAATACTGGGTGATTGTCGGCGGCCTGTTGCTGGCATTTATGGCCAGTATTCAGGTTATTCCGCTCAAGCCGGTGCGCGCGCTGGAGATTATCGATTGGGTAAGCCTGGATATAGAGGCCTGGAAACGCAAAAATCATTTGCCCGAGGCTGTGCCTGCAGCAACTGAAAATTTTTCCTGGGCGGACTTACCGCGTATCCGGCCGCAAGCTGCGCATCAGCCTGCAGCAGTAGAGCAGGTAAAAGTAATACTGCCGCAGCCAGCTGCGGAGCGGCCCGAAGTTCATCTGCAGGCGCCGGCGCTGGATGCGCTGGTAACACCACATATTCAAGTGCAGGGTTATTTGCCGCTGGAAATTGTTACCCCGGAATATCCCGCCAATGCACTGGCCAGAGAGCAGGAGGGCAATGTGACTGTGGAATTTACCATTATGGCCGATGGCAGTATTGGCGATGCCAAAATCCTGCACAGCGATGCCAGTGTGTTTAATAAACCTGTGCTTGCCGCGATAAAAAAGTCCCGCTATCAACCGCAAATGTTTGATGGTCAGCCGGTGGTATTGCAGGGCGTGACCGAAGACTTCACCTTTAAAATCCAGCGCCCGCCGCGACGACGCTAATAACACTTAGCCGTATTTAACCCCCGTTCTTTTTACTAAAAAATTTGCCCACATCCGGGACGGGCAAGTTACATCCAAAATTTGTTGCCGGAACACTTCTCTAACGAGGATAGTTGTATGACTACTCAGACACTTGCCGCCAATGTTTCACCTGCACCGACCAGCGCGCTCCTATTGCGCATCCTTGGCCCCGTTCCCTTAGGGGCATTTATGACACTGGTTTTGCTTTACGCCATGTACTCGCTGGTGCGCAATGACACCCTGGTACCGGTGGAGGAAAAGCGCGTGATTATCCCGCCGATCATTGCTGATTTTGAGCGGGATATAAAAACCCAGCAGGACCCTGAGCCACCGGTAAAGCCGCAAATACTTGAGCAGCCCCCAGTGCCGGTAATAGACACCTTTATTGAAGATCCAGGTACAGGTGTGACCCCTGCCTGGGATATAGTGCCGGTGGTCATTGACGGCGGAGAAGGGATTAATATTGGCGGC
>CBIMZH010000644.1:0-2064 GCA_966248255.1 uncultured Cellvibrio sp. | reverse complement strand
GAAGAGGGTTTAACGCCGCTGGCGGCAACCTACAAAGCCATGCAGGAAGTGAGCGGGCCAATTATTGCCATTTCGCTCACACTGATTGCGGTGTTTGTGCCTATCGCGTTTGTCAGCGGTTTGACCGGCCAGTTTTACAAACAGTTTGCACTGACCATTGCCATTTCCACAGTGATCTCTGCCATTAACTCGCTCACCCTGAGCCCGGCTCTGGCGTCGCTGCTGCTTAAGGATCATCGCGCACCCAAGGATGCGTTAACGCGCGGCATGGACAAAATTTTCGGCGGATTTTTTGGCTGGTTTAATCGCAGTTTCAGTCGCGCCTCTGGCCGCTATGCCACCAGCGTGGGCAAGGTGCTTGGCCGTAAAACAGCGTTTCTAGGAATTTACGCCCTGTTTATTGCGCTTACTGCCTATGGTTTTAACACCATTCCCAAAGGCTTTGTGCCAGCGCAGGACAAGCAGTATTTGATCGCCTTTGCGCAATTGCCCGATGGCGCCACCCTGGCGCGCACCCAGGAAGTCATTCGCCAGATGGGTGAAATCGGCCTGGCTGAAGCCGGTGTGGAAAATGCCGTGCAATTCCCCGGTTTAAGCGTGAATGGTTTTACCAACAGCTCCAGCGCCGGCATAGTATTTTTTCCGCTTAAGTCTTTCGATCAGCGCCATGGCAAAGACTTATCGGCAGCGGCCATTGCCGGCAAACTGCAAATGAAATTTGCCGGTATCAAAGAGGCGTTTATTGCCATCTTCCCACCGCCACCCGTGCGCGGCCTGGGCACTACCGGTGGCTTTAAATTGCAGATCGAAGATCGCGCTGGCCTGGGGTATGAACAGCTTGCCGATGTACTGGCGCAGGTGCTGCAAAAAGCGCGGCAGCGGCCGGAGTTGGCCAGTGTCTATTCCAACTACAAAATCAACGTGCCCCAGTTGTACGCGGATCTGGACAGAACCAAGGCCAAGCAGTTGGGCCTGAGTGTTAAAGATATTTTTGACACTATGCAGGTTTATCTGGGCTCACTCTATATCAACGACTTCAATCAGTTTGGTCGCACCTATCAGGTGATCGCCCAGGCAGATGCTGAATATCGCAACACGCCCAGCGACGCGCTCAATTTAAAAGTGCGCAATGCCCAGGGTGAAATGGTGCCGCTGGGTGCGGTGCTCAGCATGAAGGAGAGTTACGGTCCCGAGAGCGCGGCGCACTACAACGGCTATTTGGCGGCGGATTTAAATGGCAATGCCGCGCCCGGTTATTCATCGGGTCAGGCGCAGGATGCCATCAGTGAAATTCTTGCCGAGACGCTGCCGCCCGGTATTGTGTTTGAGTGGACGGATCTCACCTATCAAGAGGTGCTGGCTGGCAATACCGCCATTTATATTTTGCCGCTCTGTCTGCTGCTGGTGTTTTTGGTATTGGCGGCGCAGTACGAAAGTCTGACGTTGCCGCTGGCGGTGGTGCTGATTGTCCCCTTGTCGATTATGGCAGCGCTGTTTGGGGGGTGGATCACCCGCGGTGACAACAATATTTTTACCCAGATCAGCCTGTTTGTGTTGGCGGGCCTGGCCAGTAAAAATGCGATTCTGATTGTTGAGTTTGCGCGCGAACTGGAGCAGCGCGGCATGGCCACCTATCAGGCGGCCATCACCGCCAGCCGTATGCGTTTGCGTCCGATTTTGATGACCTCCTTTGCGTTTATTATGGGCGTGTTACCTATGGTCTTCTCCACCGGTGCGGGTTCGGAGATGCGCTCGGTAATGGGTATTGCTGTGTTCTCTGGCATGCTTGGCGTAACCCTGTTTGGCTTGTTCTTTACGCCGCTGTTTTATGTGTTGCTGCGCAAGCTGGAGCGCAACCGCAGTTACGACCTGGAGGAAAAAGCCGCGCAGCGCGCCCGCCTGCTGGGTTTGGATGGCGCCGCGCCTGACGCAGAGCTAGCCCATTAAATCGAACAGGCCTTTTGTTTAGGGCTGTTAATCTGATGCCTCGGGCGCAGCTAAGGGCCGCGCCCAACCCCTTGCAGGAGTTCCGCCTCGCCCATGGGGAGGAATTCCTGCTTTTTT
>CBIMZH010000643.1:0-2074 GCA_966248255.1 uncultured Cellvibrio sp. | reverse complement strand
GCAGGCCAGTACACCCAACACCCCCGCCAGCATCAGCTGCACAAAAGGCATAGGCGTACCTGTGTAAAAGCTGGCCAGCAGCGGCCCGGCAAAAGCGCCGCAGCCAAAGCGCAGGGTGCCATTTACGGCGCTGGCGGTGCCGGAGTTTTTGGCGAAATTCATAATAATCAGCGCATCGGTATTGGTGGACACCAGTACCAGGCTGGCCATCAGCGGGCCTATGGCGGCGACTGTCCACCAGATGTTCAAGCTCAGCCAATTCACCAACACCAGCACCAGCGCCCAGACCAGAGCACTGGCCAGCGCCAGGCGCAGCATGCGCAGCGAGCCCAGGCGGGTCACCAGGCGGGTGTTAATAAAATTGCCGCCCATCAAAAACACCACATTCAAGCCAAACAAGAGGCCGAACAGCTGCTCGCTGGCGCCGTAAAACTGGATATAGACAAAGGCGATGCCGGTGACATAACAGAAGAAGGCAAAGCTGGAAAACATCAGGCTGACGATCAATGGCCGCGCACCGGCGTGGCCGAGCACCAGTCGGTAGGAATCAAAAAACAGCCCCAGGCTGGGTTTGCGCCTCTCGCTGGAAATCTCCGGCAAAAACTTCCAGCTGAGCAGCAGCACCAGCAGGCCATAGCCGCCCAGAGCAAAAAAAATCAGCGGCCAGCGGCCGAGCAGCAGCAAACCCGAGCCGATACTGGGCGCCAGCATGGGCGCCAGCATCATAATCATCGACATATAGGACATGCCCTTGGCGGTGTGCTCGCGGTAGAGATGGCGAATAATGCCCGGCACCACCACGGTTGCCGCCGCGCCGCAAAAGGCTTGCAGCGCGCGCAGTGCCAGCAGGCTCTCCAGCGACTGGCAAAAAGCCAGGGCGATACCCGCCAGGCTGAATCCGGCCAAACCAAACAGCGCCAGCGGACGACGACCCAGGGCATCAGCCAGGGGGCCAAACAGCAACATACCCAGGCCATAGCTGGCCAGGTAAATACTCAGCGATTGCTGCACGCCGCCGATGCTGGCGCCCAGGTCAGCGGCAATCACCGGCATAGCCGGCAGGTACATATCAATGGCCAGTGGCGTGCTGGCGATAATTGCCGCCAGCAGTGCAATCAGCCAGGTCTGGCCAGTCATATGGGGGGATAATTTAGACGTCATAACTGCGGATACCTCATGCGCAGTAAAGCCTAAAACAAAACCGGCGCCTGAACGAGGGCGCCGGTTGCACTGCTTTAAGCGAAAAATTCGATTATGGCGCGCCGCTGCTAATGGCCTGGCTGGCGGCCGTATCGCCGCTGATATTGGCGGCCGCAGCCGGTGCCTGGCCGGGGCAGCCGGCCTCCAGCTCTGCCAAACCCTGGGGGTAGAGCTGGCCCAGCTGCTGCAGCTGCTCTTTACCCAGGTAGGTATAGGCAAACTGGCGCGGTTCAGCGCCATTGGCCCAGTCGCAGTTGAGCACCGCAATATTGGCCAGGTTGCGCGCCAATGGCGTCTTTAAAAAGTGTTGGTAGTTGTGGCTCCGGCTAAAGCTGGACAGGGCGTTGAGCTGCTCCAGATACCAGTCGGCCGAGTGGCTGAACTGAATCTCGTGGCGCCCCGCCTGCTCCATGATGGCTTTAACAAACACCGGCTTAACGGCGGCGGAGGTTTTGTCCCAATTTTGCAGATCAAAAGCGCCTGAGGTCTGCTCTTTATCCTGCAGGCCGGCAAACATCTCGCCCGGATCTTCGGCGCGACTGAGGCCTGTGGCAAACATCAGCAATATGAGCGCGCAGCCCTGAAATTTGGTTTTGAGCGACATAGATACCTCGGCGATAAAAAGCTGGGGATTATAAAGCCTGATGCTCGGAGCAGTGGCACCCAGGGGGGATTTTTACGCATAAATACCCGCCGTCAGCTTCAACTTGCCTGAGTCGGCCCAGTCAACTAGAGTCGCGTCTCTAGGCGCGTTTATCGGACTTTACTCAAGAGGATTTGTATCATGAAAAAATTGACCCTGATGGCTTTTGGCCTGGCCGCCGTCTTATCTGCGGGCGCTCAGGCGCGCGACACTGTTTCTGCCTATAGCCTG
>CBIMZH010000642.1:0-2081 GCA_966248255.1 uncultured Cellvibrio sp. | reverse complement strand
GGCAACCCTATAGAGATTGCGGCGGTGATTGTGTGGCGAGTGATTGATTCCGCCGAAGCCGTTTTTGATGTGGACAACTACGAGGATTACGTCACCATCCAGAGCGAGGCGGCGCTGCGCAATCTGGCCACCAGCTACCCCTATGATCACGGCGCCGATCACGAAGAGCTGACCCTGCGCGGCGACCCCAATACAGTGGCTGCCAAGCTGCAAAAAGAGGTGCAGGATCGCCTGGAAAAAGCCGGTGTGCAGGTATTGGAAGCGCGCCTGAGCCACCTGGCCTATGCGCCGGAAATTGCCCAGGCGATGTTGCAGCGCCAGCAGGCGGGTGCGGTCCTGGCGGCGCGTAAAATTATTGTGCAGGGCGCCGTCAGTATGGTGTCCGATGCGCTGGAGCAGTTAAAAGGCCAGGGCGTTGTGGATCTGGATGAAGAGCGCAAGGCGGCTATGGTGAGCAATTTATTGGTGGTGCTCTGCGGCGATCAGCAAGCCAAGCCGGTTATTAATACTGGAAGTCTCTATCAATAACGATTTTTTGCAGGTGGTTTGTGGCTAAAAAATCCTTTCCCTTACGAATTAACGAGCAGGTTATCGCCGCCATGCAGCGCTGGGCGGACGATGACCTGCGCAGCTTAAACGCGCAAATTGAATTTGTGTTACGCGATGCACTGGTGAAGGCGGGCAGGGTAAAACTGGTGCAAAAGGTGGTAACGGATGTGGAAGCGCTGGGCGATGAGGATGCGGAATTAAGCGAATAGCCAAAAAATTATTTCAAGCGCGAGTATTTAAAGGCAAAAAATAGCAGGGAATAAAATTATGCTGCAGCCACAAATAACACAGCCAAATCGCATCCAACAATTTTTTAGTCGCAGCCAGGTCAAGCTTGGTTTGTGTCTTTAGGGGTATTGTCTTGGCGCCAGGGGACAGAGGCGGCAATCGTTGCCCATATGACGGTGCATTTGGTATTGGTTGCTATGGGTAACTAAACAGAGTTTGCTGACGCAATAAAAAACGCGGCCTTAGCCGCGTTTTTTATTGTTAAACAGCTGCCGGTTTACACAAAGTATTCCGGGTGCTCCTGGGGGATAAGTTCAAGGATGTTGTAGACATCTTTCATATGCACGCCCATGGCGGCAGCAGCTTTTTCGGCCGAGGCCGCTTTAATGGCTTTGATAATGGCGGCGTGTTGGCTGAGGACGCGCTTGTATTGCCCGCTGACATGCAAACTCAGGTTGCGCACTCTATCCATATGCGACTTCTCCGCCTCAATTAAGGTGGCTACGCGCGGAAACTGGGTAAAGCTCGCCAGGGTTTGGTGAAACTCATCATCCAGGCGCTGAAAGGCGATAGCGTCATCTTCTGCTGCGGCAACTTTTTGCTCAGCGATAATTTTTTCACAGGCGCTGACGACCTGTTGGCGCTCGTCATCATTGGCGCCTGCTGCAAGATAACTGACCACAGCCACCTCCAGTGCTTCGCGGATAAAACGCGCCTGGAGAATTTTTTCCATGCTGAATTTGGACACATAGGTGCCGCGCTGGGGCAGTACTTCAACAAACCCTATATTGGACAGCTGAATTAGCGCTTCGCGTACTGGGGTGCGGCTGACACCAAATTGTTGCGCCAGGGCGGTCTCGGAAATCATTTGCCCAGGGAGCAGCTCCATATTGACGATGGAGTCGCGGATAAAGCCAAAAATCTGGCCGGCGGCCGGGCGGTCAAAGGAAATATCCTTGGACTCGGGGCGCATTGAAATTTTGGATTGTTTTACCAATTAAGTTCTCCTGTACCTGGACGGCACTGCATCTTATTAAGGCCAGACTCGGTTTTGGTTCACCGGTGATAGCGCTTTAAGCAAACGCGGTGTGGAATCATATAAAGCAATGGGAGTAAAGGTATCAAAATTACGCCAGTTCAGGCTATAGCCAGTGAAACATTTGTTATCTATGAAATGCCTGTTACTTACACTGAACCCATATGACATTTTTATCCCCGGCCAGTTGCATAGCGCTCGAAGCTTTAATTATTTTAAGGTATTCTAGAATACAAGTAATCCTGACGGATTAATCCGGTTCTGTCGA
>CBIMZH010000641.1:0-2086 GCA_966248255.1 uncultured Cellvibrio sp. | reverse complement strand
ATAGACGAACCGCCTGTAGAAGAGCCGCCAATAGACGAGCCGCCAGAACAAGAGATACCACCAAAATCCTATGGCCTGGCCTGCCGTATTCAAGATCTAAAAGCGCCGCAACTGGCCTTTGAATTGCGCCAACTGCAGCTGGCAGTGCAGCAGCAGGCGGTAAAAATACAACTGGCACAGGCTGGTTTGCAGATTTGGCAGCAGCAGATAGAAACTATGCGTCTCGCCAATGAGGGGACAGACCAGGAGCGCGTTAATGCGTTTAATGAATTTGCCAATGCCCAGCAGCAATTTATGCTGCAAACTGCAGAGCAGGGTAAAGCTGAGTTGGGTTACTTAATGGACACGGAAGAGTGCCCGGAAAAGCTGGAAATTAAATTTGATCAGATTCGCGCCCATTACAATTAATGGGCGCTATATCGGTATGCTGGTGGCTGACTATTTAAGCTTCATCCTGCGCTGTCAGTGGCGCAAAGCCCGCCTGCAGTTGCTGCTGCAAATCGGCGGGCTTTAGCTCCACTTCCAGGCCGCGTTTACCGGCACTGACAAACATACTGGCGAGGGTCTGTGCCGATGAATCAATAAAGGTTTTCAAGCGCTTTTTTTGCCCCAAAGGGCTCACCCCGCCCAATACATAACCGCTCATGCGCTCAACATCCAGTTTATTGGCCATGGCTGCTTTTTTCGCGCCCGCGGCCTTGGCAATCAGCTTCATGCTCAGCATCTCGCTCACCGGCAACACCGCCACCGCATAGTCTTTAGCATCCAGCTGTACCACCAGAGTTTTAAACACCTGCGCGGGCGCTACGCCCAATTTCTCCGCCGCTTCCAAACCATAGGACTCGGCCGCAGGGTCGTGGCTGTACTGGTGAATAGTAAATGTAACCTTGGCCTTTTCCAGGCTTTTAATGGCAGGGGTCATACTTGGCTCGCGGTAAGGTTGTTTGTGGATGGCGCAGTTTTGTTCAGCGGAAAGTATCTGTCGCGCCAGCGCATAAAGGGCGTTTCTACCAGAGCGTAAAGCAACCAGCCAAGCACCAGGCTAATGGCCACAATTATCGCCATGCCCCAATAGCCATGGGTGTTTATATTAAGGCTGTTTAACGGCTGCTTGAGTACCAGATAGAGAGGTTTGTGCACCAGGTAAATTGCATAGGACCAGAGCGCGAGCTGCGCAGCGCCAGGTATTTTAGTGCGCGATAAGCCATTGCCTGGGGCCAGCGCTGCCAACACAACCAGGGCAAAACTCCAGGCAATCAAGCTATAACCAACGCTGGTCCAGAAGCTGCTAACACCCCGCTCAGGCACAAACCAATAATTGTGAAAGCCGTAGAGGCTAATAAAACTGCAGCCAAGGCCAAACCAGAGAATCCAGCTGCCGCGCGCCAGGCATTGCGCAAATAGCCTGGGGTGAAAATTTTTTAATGCGGCAATGGCAATGCCTGGCAGCAACTCATCAAAGCGGGTAAAGCTGGAATAGTAAATATGCTCATAGTAATCCAAGATTTTTATTGCCGGCCCGCCATGACTGCTTAGCGAGTAGTACCTTAGCCAGATTGCTGTTAGCGAAAGGCAGGCCAGGGCCAGCCAAAACAGTCCGCGCGAGGCGAGCCTTTTCATAAGCAGTATCGCCAGTAGCGGGAAGAGAATATAAAACTGCTCTTCAATACACAGTGACCAGGAATGGGTAAAGGTCTGCACTGGCTGCATGGCAAAATTTTGGGTAAAGGTTAAAAATGACCAGAGCGGCGCCCGGTAGTTACCGCTGAGCGCTTCGGCAAAAATAAAATAGCAGGCCAGCACCACATAATAATTGGGCAGGGTGCGCAGCAAGCGGCGTACGTAAAAACGGCCAAGCGATAACTCGCCGGTTTTAGTGATTTCGCCCAGTACCTGGTTGCCTATTAAATAGCCGCTGAGCACAAAGAATAAATCAACGCCCACCCAGCCGAGGTTGCTGATAAAGCCAAACAGCGGCTCGCGGCTAACCACCACCTTATAGTGGAAAATCAGCACCAGCAGAATGGCAAGTGCACGAAGGCTGTCCAGGCCGGGTAGGCGATTGTTGTGCGTGGCGTTGCTCATC
>CBIMZH010000640.1:0-2088 GCA_966248255.1 uncultured Cellvibrio sp. | reverse complement strand
TGGCCGCTATGGTGGTGGCCTGCGAAAACTTTGTCGCCGCACACCCCAACCACAAAGGCCGCATCGCCTTTTTGATTACCAGCGACGAGGAAGGCCCATCGGTGAACGGCACAGTCAAAGTGGTCGAGTGGTTGGAAGCGCGCAACGAGAAAATGGCCTGGTGCATAGTGGGCGAACCCTCGTCCACCAAGCTTGTGGGCGATGTGATTAAAAATGGTCGCCGCGGCTCATTGGGCGCGGTGCTTAAGGTTAAAGGCATTCAGGGCCATGTGGCCTATCCGCATCTGGCCGACAACCCAATTCACAAGCTGGCACCGGCGCTGGCGGAATTGGCCGCAGAGCACTGGGACAATGGCAATGAATTCTTCCCCGCCACCAGCTTCCAGGTGTCCAACATCAACGGAGGCACAGGCGCGACCAATGTGATTCCCGGCGATGTGACTGTGGTATTTAACTTCCGCTTCTCCACCGAGCTGACCGAGCAGATTCTGCGCCAGCGCACCGAGGCGATTCTCGACAAGCACGGGCTGAAGTATAACTTGCAGTGGACCCTGAGCGGCCAGCCTTTCCTTACTCCGCGCGGTGATCTGGTTAATGCCGTAGTCGATGCGATTAAAGCCGAAACCGGCCTGGATACCGAGTTGTCCACCTCCGGCGGCACCTCCGATGGCCGCTTTATCGCGCCTACAGGTGCGCAAGTAGTGGAGCTGGGGCCAATTAACGCCACCATTCATAAAGTAGACGAGTGCATAAGCGCCGAAGACCTCAACACCCTTACCCGAATTTATCAAAAGACACTGGAAGGTCTGCTGGGCTAATCGGGGAAACCATCCCCCTTTAGGCCTGTCTGATAGACATCCCACCCAAGCGAGATGTGATTAACGCTATGAAAATGATTTTACTTCCAGGCCTGGACGGCACCGGGCAACTCTTGCAGTGGTTTACCCCCTGCCTGGAAGGATTGGATTTTCAGGTGGAAGCCCTGCCTGGCGGCACATTGCAGGATTACCCCAGCCTGGCCGAGTCAATCCGCCGCTGCTTGCCGGATGAACCTCTGGTGCTGTTGGCGGAATCCTTTTCCTGCCCGCTCGCACTCAAGCTGGCACAAAGCTGCCCCCAGGTGCGCGGGGTTATTTTTGTCGCCGGCTTTTTAACGTCGCCGGGAAAAAAGGCCATCAAATGGACCAGCCGCCTGCTGCTTAACCAGCGCCTTAAAAACCCGCTGGTGCGCTGGGCAGGACGACGCTGGGGGTTTAATGGTCAGGCATCTATTGAAGTGAGCAACGCGATTTTTGATCATCTGCTCAATCTGGATAAAACACCGCTGCTGGCGCGCTTACACACTCTGTCGCAGCTGCAGACCACAAGCGAAAAAATCCATCAGCCCTGTCTGTATATTCAACCGCGCCAGGATCGCATGGTCACCAGCAACAGCCTGGCGGATTTCGCCCGCGCCTGCAGCAACCTGCGTGTTGCGCCGCTGGAATCCAGCCACTTTGTGCTACAAACCCACCCCCAGGAAGTTGCGCAGCTAGTGCGCGATTTTATTTTGCAGCTGTTACCGCAAAACGTTTAACGCTTTTTCCCAAAACAGCAATTGCACTAAACCCCAAATGGCGCGCTTTGATTATTTTCCTTTGCTTTGATTATTTTCCTTGGCGCTGGGCAAGCAGCCAGGTGTAGATATCATCCCCGGCATAAACCCGCGTCCAGGTATCGTGGTTCATATCCTCTTCCACCGTAAAACGCACCTGGGTTGCACCCAGCTGCTCCAGTTTATTTAAACCGGCATAAAAATATTTTTTATCGACTGAAGTGTCGCGGCCACCGGCAAAAGCCCACACGGGTAAATCGGCCTTGGCGATCGGCGCCATCAAATCCGGATGGCCCCAGCCAACCACCGGCAGGATTGCGGCAAATAACTGCGGATGCTTACTGGCCATATACCAAGTGCCCTGGCCGCCGTAACTCAGCCCGGTGAGATAAACGCGACTGGCGTCGGTGCGAAAGTTTTTTTGCACAGCAGCGAGCATCGCCAACAGGTCCGCCTCCACTTTATTCCAGCCTACTGGCCAGCGTGGTTTTACC
>CBIMZH010000639.1:0-2096 GCA_966248255.1 uncultured Cellvibrio sp. | reverse complement strand
CGCTCGCGAAGCAAGCCATCAACAAACACCCCATCGCCATTCACTACCTGGACAAACCTGAACCTCTAGCCGAAGCCTTGTCCAGCTGCCAAATCCTCTATTGGCCCTCCAGTGGCAAAGCCTTAAGCCTTAAAGATCCGCTCCCCAAGGGGGTTGTTCTAGTTGTCGATGAAGCGTCGAGCACGTCTCTCGCCAGCATTACCTTGATGCGCAACGATGCCGGGCGAATGGAGTTTTCTATTAATCAGCAAGCGCTAAGCGATGCCGGGGTAGTTGTCAGCAGTCAACTGTTAAAGCTCGCCAAAAATTACCAGGCAGGGAGTCAATAGAATGTTCAAAAATTGGACGCTGGCTCGAAAAATCAGCGCATTCACTATGCTCCTAACCTCGCTAACCATTTTGGGGGCAACCCTTATGGGCGTGTGGCAGGAGTACCGCAGCGCTGCGGCTAAAACTGACCAGCAATTGCGCACCCTGGCGGCGGTCACTGCCTATAACCTGGCGGCGCCGAGTATGTTTGTCGATAAGTCTGCCGCGGAAAAAGCGCTGGACGCTTTGAGTGTGGATGATCAGGTTGTGGGCGCTCGCCTGGTGCTAAATGATGGCGAAAGCCTGGCCAGCTACAGTCGCCAGCGCAACCCCTCAAATTTGGATGCTTCGGTGATTGAGGGCAAGGTGGCTGTGGATGTCGTCTGGAGCGATGAAAAACTGGGCGTGTTGGAGCTGGATACCAATCTCTCGCACCTTCGCCGTCAGTTGGTCAGCCAAATCGGCTACGCGCTGATAGTCGCGCTTATAGCGGTGCTTATTGCCGGCGTGCTCGCCCATTATTTGATTGGTCGTTTAATGCGCCCACTCAGTAATTTGAGCGAGCTGGCTGAAGCTATTGGTGCCGAGGGCAATTATCGCCAGCGCGCGGCAGTCGGCAACAATCGCGACGAGGTTTCCCAGCTCACACTGCGCTTTAACAACATGCTGGACCGCATTGAGACTCAGGGCAATCAGCTGCGGCAGCAGCAGGAGTTATTGGAAGAACGGGTGCGGGAGCGCACTGCTCAGCTGGAACAAGCAACCCAAACAGCAATGGAGGCGAGCAAGGCCAAAAGCGAATTTTTGGCAGTCATGAGCCATGAAATTCGCACTCCGCTCAATGGTATTTTGGGTATGACCAGCCTGCTCCTGGAATCGCCACTTAACCCCAAGCAAAAACGATTCGCCCGCGTTGCGCGCCGCTCCGGCGAGGACTTGCTCACCATCATTAATGACATACTCGACTTCTCCAAAGTAGAGGCAGGCAAACTCGAATTGGAAAAACGTCCATTCCAATTAAATATGCTGGTGGAGGATTTAGCTGAGCGCTATGCGCCTATTGCCCACGCTAAAGGCCTGGAGTTGTTATGTGATACTCCGTTACCGCCTTTAACTGTGGAAGGCGATGCCTCGCGCCTGGCCCAGGTGCTTACCAACTTGCTCAGTAACGCCATTAAGTTTACGGAGAATGGTGAAGTGGAAATGAATGTGGCGCGCCTGGAGGAAAGCGAGCAGCAGGTGCAGCTGAGTTTTTGTGTGCGCGACACCGGCATAGGTATTAGTGAGGATCAGCGCGCGCGCCTGTTTAATGCCTTTACCCAGGCCGACTCCTCTATGGCGCGCAAATACGGCGGGACTGGCTTGGGCCTAGCCATATCCCAGCGGCTGGTAGAGCTTATGGGGGGTGAAATTCAGCTGGAGACAGCGGAGGGGCAGGGCAGTCGCTTTTACTTTCATTTGACCCTGCCCAAACTGGCCGACGCCCGCAATTTGCAATTGGTAGAGGGTTTTGCCGACCTACGGGTATTGGTGGTTGACGACAATGAAACCAATCGCGAAATACTGCAGCACTGGCTGGAATCCTGGGGGGTAACGCCGCTGATGGTGGACTCCGCGCCCGCCGCTCTCGATACATCAAGCGGGCAGAAATCGATGCCGACGGCCGCCGCGCACTCGAGCACAACCCGATCGTCGGCCTCGAGCTGATCGAAACGCCACAGCAACGTATCCAGTACCGTTGCCGGCAGCGATCGCTCAATCGTCCGAGGCGCGTGCCGCAACCGCCA
>CBIMZH010000638.1:0-2102 GCA_966248255.1 uncultured Cellvibrio sp. | reverse complement strand
GGTTCGCGAATAATCCCTTACGACTGGTTTATCTCGCTGGAACTCCCCGCAACTGAAACGCTGCTCGCCAGCGACGAAAGTCTCGCGCGCCTGGGTTTTATCGCCAACACCACCAGCCCCTATAACCCCGATGGTCTGCCTGTTGGGGTAACCCGTGATGGCCTGGGTGCAGATGCCTGGGTTGGGCTCACCTGCGCTGCCTGCCACACTGGGCAAGTCATTGTGGGTGTAAAACGCCTGCGTATCGATGGCGGTCAGGCATTAATTAATTACACCGGCTTTGAAGAGGCTATATGTAACAGCCTTAAAGCGGCTTTGGCGGATGGTCAAAAGTTTTCGCGTTTTATGGAGCGATTGCGCCATTTGCCCTCGGCGCCTGCGAGCCTCGCCGATGAGCAAAAACTGCGCGCGTCCATGCAAGAGCAGGTGGATATTCTTGTACAGCGCTTTGCCACCAATGCCACCCAGGTGGCCTATGGTCACGGGCGCCTGGATGCCTTCGGGCAAATTTTTAACGCAATTTCGGTTGAGGTTTTAAACCAGCCGGGCAATGGCCATACACCCAATGCTCCTACCAGTTTTCCCGTGCTTTGGGATGCATCCCATTTGGATCTGGTGCAGTGGAATGCCTCAGCGCCCAATAAAGAGCCGGGGCCACTGTTTCAAAACACCATTACCGCTATGGCGGTATACGGCAGCGTGATGGTTAAACCGGGTGAAAAAACCTACGCCTCCCATATCCGCATTAATAACCTGGGTTATGTGCAAAACCAGTTTTACAAATTGATAGCACCCCAGTGGCCAGCTGACTTGGCTGGCGCAATCGACACGCAAAAAGCCGCAGCGGGCAAGGCGATTTACGAGCGCGAGTGCCTTCAGTGTCACAAAATGGTGGATGCACAAAATCCCAAGCGCCGTTTGCAGGCAGTGCTCACGCCCGCCAGTGAAATTGGTACGGACCCGCTTATGGTGGAAAACTTTAATCACCGCCAGGTTAAATCTGGAATTTTGGAAGGTAGCAAAACCATGGTGTTTGCCGGCAGCCTGATTCCCGCGCAAACATCGCCGATGGATTTGGTTATGCATGTTGCTGTAGGGACTTTGCTGCATAAACCCTGGACCAGTTTTAAAGCTCTGGTGCAGGAATTTCACGGCAATGATTCGGCACCAGCGCAAGATGAGTACATGAGCTACAAAGCGCGGCCCATCAATGGTATCTGGGCCTCGGCGCCTTATTTACACAATGGTTCGGTGCCCTCTCTGTACGATTTGCTCTTGCCTGCGGCTCAGCGGCCAGCCAGTTTTAACGTGGGCAATTTGCATTTGGATGTGCACAAGTTGGGTTATTTAACTGATGCCACTGAAGCCACTAGTGAGTTTGACACCAGCCTGCCGGGCAACTCCAACGCTGGCCACGAATACGGTACCCAGTTGACTGATGAGCAGCGCTGGCAGCTGCTCGAATATATAAAAACTCTGTGAGGGTTAGCGGCTAAAAAACTAGCGGCTAAAAAAGCTGACTGCAAATAAAAACGCCCTGAGTGATTTGCTCAGGGCGTTTTTTTATGGGTTCAGACTAAACGATTAGCGCTTTGGTCCTTTGGGGCCCTTGCCTGAACCCTTGGTTCCCACTGGCGCACCGGGTTTGCCCGCAGGTTTAGGGCTAGCTTTAAAGCCAGGCTTGCCCGCTGGTTTAGCAGAATTGCTGGCAGTATTGCCCGCTGCCAATTGCGCATTGTGCTTTTTGGCGCTTTCAAACTTATCGCCAAAAGCTTTGTTAATTGGCTTGGCCGTTGAGTTGCCCGCTGGCCTTTTACCTGGCTGATTGCGCGCTGCCGCCGATTGATTTCGGCCGCCGGTCGTTTTAGTGCCCCAGGAATTACCGCGGGTCGGCACTGGATCTTTTTCAGGAACCAGCGCCGAGGCGCTGTCGCCAATCAGGTGAGCCTTGCGCATGTCTTTCAAGGCCTGGCGAATCATCGGCCAGCCAGAAGGGTCGTGGTAGCGAAGCAGGGCTTTTTGCAGGCGACGCTGGTCGATACCGCGCGGAATCGGCAGTTTGCCGGCCTTGTAGCTGAGTTTTTTGAGCGGGTTGCGCTCGG
>CBIMZH010000637.1:0-2107 GCA_966248255.1 uncultured Cellvibrio sp. | reverse complement strand
ATCCCTCTTAAGTGGCGCCTGAAAAATAGCGATAGCTAGAGGGTCAAGCCCTCTAGCTATGCCTTTGCGATTTTCAGGAGGGGCAGGGTTGAATGAGCTGTAAATTTTGGATCTAGTTTGATGGCCGATGGTTGAGTTTCAGGGCCAGAGATAACCTGTGTTTGCGATGTATCCAATCACTGGGCTTTTGTAGGTAATATTAATATAGATAATTGATGTCTTTATTCTAATAGTTTTACATGGGGTAATGTATTAAAAGCGTACAGATCATCCAAAGGTTATGTAATTAACTTCTTAGGTGATCGTCATGTCTAAAGACTCTGCAAAATCTAACGCTCTACGTGTTCCATCTCAGCAACACTTAAAGGTCCTTTCCGGTACTGCTTTCAATGAGCTTCCTGTGCAGTTTCCTTCGGGGGGATTGGTTGAATCCTATTTGGATCGACTTTACAAAGTAATTAATGCGGCCCTTGCAGACCACAAAAGAGTGTTTGCGGTTAGGGTCGATCTGCATCTTCCTAAAACTTACCACTCTATAGATGGGCTCCTTGTTTCAAACGAGCTTCTAAATCGCTTTATTAAAGCTCTTAGGGGCAAGTTAAAGCGTTACAGGGCGGAACGCACAGCTCATGGAATTCGAATCCACAATGTCGGATTTAAATATGTTTGGGCGAGAGAGGAGGGTCCTGAAAGTGATAGGCCGCATTTTCACTTGTTGTTGCTATTTAACGGCAATGCATTTCGTGGTCTCGGTAGTTTTATAGGTGGCGGTGAAAATTTGTGCAGTAGGCTGAGGGAATCCTGGGCTTTAGCCTTGGGTCTTCATCCGGTAGAAGGGAGCGGCCTAGTTCATTATCCCGAGAATGGGCAATACGAGGTTAAAGCGGGTGATCAAAGTCAATTCGAGCAATTGTTCTTTCGGGCCAGTTATCTCTCTAAAGCAGCAACAAAAAGCTTTCGAAATGGGGTGCATGTATTTGGCTCTAGTCAAATTTAAACGCCTCTTAGCGCCAAGGAGCGGTGCGATCTAATTCTCACTTGCACCATTTGTCAAAAGCGCTACTATCACCTGGCGCAATTTTCAATGGATGAGTCATGGGAAGAACAATAATTGAGCAGCAGGTTGCAGCTGCAGAAATACACCTGGTCTCCTGGGTGGGGAAAACGGATCTAGAGGCTGCCGAAGGAACGTACAGTGGTTTTGGCCCGCTTGCATCAACGCTTAAGGCGAAGTCCTTTGCGCAGGTGCATTTACTATACAGCTATCCTCTGGCGCGGGTTGAAAGCTATCTAAGCTGGTTGCGCGACCAAGTAAGTGCTCCACTGCAGTTAGTGGATGCGCCATTAAGCTCACCTATTAATTACCAAGAGATTTACCAGCAGGCAGATTCTTTTCTTAGTTCTTGGGTGGTTCAGAATCCAAAAGCCAAGCTGGCTATGCTTTTGAGTCCTGGTACACCTGCGATGCAGTCTGTCTGGTTGTTGCTGGGCAAAACCAAATATCCTGCCATCTTCTATCAGTCGAGTATTGAGCAGGGAGTGGAGCAGGTCGATATACCCTTCGAAATTTCTGCCGAGTTCATACCTGCCAAAGCAGCCCAGCAGCTCTCTAGTCTAGTATCTGGCCAGGTTCCTATTGATGCCGCCTTTGATGACATAGTTACCCAAAACGCGGATATGCAATTGCTCAAACAGCAGGCAAGTATCCTGGCACAGTACGATTTGCCGGTACTTATCTATGGCGAATCAGGTACAGGTAAGGAGCTATTCGCTACGGCTATTCATACAGCAAGCTCGCGCGCTGGAAAGCCACTGGTTGTCTTAAACTGCGGCGCTATTCCTCAAGAGTTGATCGAGTCCACTTTGTTTGGACACAAAAAGGGTGCTTTTACGGGGGCTGACTCAAATCGCCTTGGCGTGTTTCAGCAAGCCCAGGGTGGAACCCTGTTTTTGGATGAGTCTGGTGAGTTGTCTGAGGCGACTCAGGTTAGATTGTTGCGCGCCCTTCAATTTGGTGAGGTAACCCCCGTTGGCGCGGATCGCCCGGATAAGGTTGATGTGCGCATCATTGCCGCAACCAACAAAGACCTTTTGGTAGCAGTCGCCC
>CBIMZH010000636.1:0-2107 GCA_966248255.1 uncultured Cellvibrio sp. | reverse complement strand
TATTTATTTGACCAGCCCCATCTGGCGTTTTGCCTTTACCGACGGGATCTTTGATAGCCACCAATGGATGGGCATTCTCTTGCCAAGCGTAGATCGTGTCGGCCGCTATTTTCCCTTTACCATTGCCACTCGCTTAAACACCAGCGCCACACCTTTCCATTTAATTCAGCAGGACGATTGGTTTACGCGCATGGAGGACTTGGCCTTATCCGCGCTCGATGGCCAAATGCTGCTGGATGAATTGGTGGTCGAAATAAATAAACAAAAGCCCAACCAAGCGCCGACTGCAAAATATCAAACCACCGCGGCAGGGGCAGCCGCCACAGTTGTTCAACTTTCTGATGCCATGAACAAACCCGAGCAGGCCTTCGCGCATATGCTCGATGGCATGCTGCGCAGCGCTTCGCCCAGCTATTCACTCTGGACCACCGCTAATGGCTCTGAGCGAGTTGCGCCAGTGCTGGCGAGCAGCCAGGGCTTGCCTGGCTTGCGCTCCACGACAGCACTGCTCGACGGCAACTGGCCAGAATCGGGCTGGACACTGATGGCCGAACCCGCCGCGGTTAGCGCCCCAATTGTTACTGATTAAATTTCCATGAGCGATATTACTTATAGACGCCCTATAGTTTGGGACAGCTGCGCACTTACCCATGAAGGTATGGTGCGCCCCGCCAATGAAGACGCCATTCTCGATAAGCCAGATGTGGGCCTTTGGGCTGTGGCCGATGGCATGGGCGGACACAAGGTGGGCGATATAGCCAGCGCAAAAATTGTCGCGGCACTGGATGCGCTTGAACACTGCGATCGCCTTAGCGACTCGGTTGACATAGTTGAAAGCTGCCTGCAGGAAGTGAATCAACTGATGCTGGAGTATTCGCAGATAATGCTCGATGGCCACACCATGGGCAGCACCCTGGTATGCACACTGATTAAAGGGCGCATAGGCGCCTGCCTGTGGGTGGGCGACTCGCGCCTCTACCGCTTCCGCAATAATCAGCTGCAACAAATATCCCGCGACCACAGTCAGCTGGAAGAGATGATTGAACTGGGCTTAATCAGCCGCGAAGACAGTGAGCAACACCCCAATCGCAATGTGATCACCCGCGCGATTGGCGTAGAGCAGCAACTCTATGTCGACCTCACATTATTCAGCACCCAGGTGGGCGACACCTTTTTGCTTTGCAGCGATGGACTCTACAACGCGATTAGTGAAGATCAGCTGCGCGAAAGCCTGATGATCAAAGATGTAGCAAGCTGTGCACAGCAATTATTAACCCAGTCGCTGGACAATCAGGCGCGGGACAATGTTTCGCTCATAGTTGTAAAGGGCAACCCAGGCAGAGTGCAGGCGCAACCCGCCTGCTAGCAAACGGATTTAAACCATGAACGAGCCCAAGGATCAAGAAAAAACCCGCTTTAAGCCGCGTGCCGAGCAGTCCCCGGATGACGGCCAAACGCGTATAGCACCGCAGAAAGCTGCTGCGCCTGCAGCGGCTGGCAAGGCTCAAAGAGCCGCAATTAAAGGCCCGGCAGCCGCAGGCAAAATCGATCCGGATACAACTGTAGTGAATGCCGATATAAGTGCCGCTAACAGTGCCTTTAGTGATAAGACACGTTTTTCGCCGCAGCGATCGGCAAGTGAATCCCCGGATAAAACCCGCTTTGCTCCTGGCAATAAAAATACTGCAGCTAAAGCGACAAGCAGGCCCGTTACCAATGCCAGTGATGGCTCAGTATTAAAAGGCCGTTTTGTTCTGGAAGAGCTGCTTGGCGCCGGCGGCATGGGGGTTGTTTACAAAGCCAAAGACCTGCTCAAAATTGAAGCGCAGGATCGCGACCCCTATGTGGCAATTAAGGTTTTAACCGACGAATTCAAATCGCACCCGGAAGCCTTTATTGCACTACAGCGGGAATCGCGCAAAACCCAGCGTATCGCCCACCCCAATATAGTTACCGTATTCGACTTTGACCGCGACGGCGATACGGTGTTTATGACCATGGAATACCTGGATGGTAAACCACTGGATAAACTCATCGCCCAGTATCGCGCTATAGGCATGCCTCATGACGAAGTTTTTAAAATCCTTGAGGACATTAGCGCGGCACT
>CBIMZH010000635.1:0-2108 GCA_966248255.1 uncultured Cellvibrio sp. | reverse complement strand
GGGTATCTTTATCCGTTCACCGCAAACGGGTCGGGTCAGGCCTTTCGCGCTTATCAACAGTAAAGACAAAACCAAGGAGCAGATGCCCATAGATATGAATCTGCGTCTTGCCATGAGCGATCCCGCGGCGTCTTTGCAGGCAGCGCAAATGGGCTTGGGGATTGCAGTAGTGGCCATGCCCCATGCACTAGCACATTTAAAGCGAGGCACCCTAGTGCGCGTGCTGCCAGAATGGTATGTGGATAACGGCAAGCTGTCCCTGTATTTTTCTGCACAAAAACTACTGCCGGCCAAAACTCGGGCTTTTATCGATTTTGTTGTTGCCCACTTTCGCCAGCAAAAATTAGCGCAGCAATTTTCGGCGCGTTGATTAGGCCTCTGTAAAGGTTATGCATAAGCCTTTAGCCGGGATATAACTTTATTTTTACGGGAATAGACCGCTCTGGATTTTTACGGGATTAGACCTCTCTAGCTGTTTCGCTTTGCTCTGCTAATATCCGTCAGTGTTCTGCGGTTTTATTTAATTCGCGTTATTTAACCCAAGAAAAGGAAAGTGATCATGCGCCTAGTTAAACAAGCGTTAGTGGTGATCAGTTTGACGCTAAGTGCTTCCATAATGGTGGCCAATGCCGGTGAGGCAGATGGCAAGAAAATCGCCCGGGGAAAATACCTGGTAGAAATTGGCGGTTGCAACGATTGCCATACCGCCGGCTATGCCCCCAGTGGCGGCAAGGTGCCAGAGGCACAGTGGCTTGCGGGGGATCAGCTAGGTTTTAAAGGGCCTTGGGGAACGACTTATCCCATAAATCTGCGCGAATACTTGAGCAATATCTCGGAGAAAGATTGGGTGACCAGAGCCAAGGCTCTGCAAGCACGGCCGCCTATGCCATTTTGGGCGCTTAATGCGATGACCGAAGAAGACCTTAGCGCCTTGTACGCATTTGTTAAAAGCCTGGGACCAGCAAGCAATGCTGTGCCTGCCTATGTGCCGCCAGGGGAAGAGCCTAAAACCCCCTATATCCAATGGCCCATGCCGCCGCAGTAAGTTTTCTGTTTTTATTTTTATGAGCAGATTTGTTTGAGGACTGTTGTAGTCCTCAAACAAAATTTAATACATTAATTCCTAACGATCCCCGCTTTTTCAAACTCCGCTTTTAAATAATCCTGACTTTCCACACGGCTGCGACATTGCTCGGCGGGAATCCCCTTGGCAAAGGCGAGGGCAGCTACTCGGCCCTGGCCGTGAAAAATAACTTGCGGAAACTCCTGGGCGATTGGGTCCTGGTAGGCGTCCGCCGGTGAAATAATTTTCCAGCCTTTGTTGCGCAGGTGTTTAATCAGGTCGCCAATAAATAATGCCGAGCTGTCGTTTTCGTGCAGCAGCAGTACATGCTTGGGTGAGCGGCCCAGCGCCTTTTGCGCCAGGGCATCGTAAAACTCTACGGCTTCGTAGGTTTTACTCACATAAAAATCCCGCGCTTTGTCGTAATCAATTTGCTTTTTATCTGCGTAGGCCTGATCGAGCAGGCTGCTGATATACCAATCGTAATCATCGACACTGACATAACCATTTTGATAACCCAGCTCCTTTAACAGCTCTTGCAGCTGATTGATTTCGGGCAGGTCCTTGCCGTAATTCAAATAGGGGAAGCGGTGAAATTTTACGAAATTGGGGTACTGCCTGAGGATTAAATGGGCTTTGTACACATCCTCCATATAGGCGCTGGCACCCAGCTGGCCTGCGGCCCTGTGGCTATAGCTGTGATTGGCCAGGTGATATCCAGCGTGTTGGATGGCATCCAGCTGGCCCTGACGCTCGGCGGTGATCATATCGGCTTTAATAAAAAACCAGGCGTCCGGCACCTTGGCATCCTGCAGTTGTTTGACGATGCGCGCGCTGCGCTGCGCGCCGGTCATCATGACGGAGTCGGCGCTGGGGCCATCGTCAAAGGTGAGGGCAATTTCACGGGCGCTAAGGCAGCTTGCGAAGACTGCAAGGCTAATTCCCAGCAGCGAGGACGAGAGGCGTTTCATTCTGACTCCTATTGTTATTTTGGCTTGCGCCTATCTTAGCGCAACCTTGCCGCGACCAGAGCGCAACAGGCGGT
>CBIMZH010000634.1:0-2109 GCA_966248255.1 uncultured Cellvibrio sp. | reverse complement strand
TGTCACTATCATAAACCGCACGCAGAGCTGTGCTTTTCAACATTGGATATATACCCAACCAGCCACCAGGCTGAGCCACTATTTGACTATATGCGGATGGGGATGGCATGGCAGGCAAAGAAGCAGTTAACAAACGATTGGCTTTTAGCCAAGGGCGCCAGCTCTGCCAATTTTCTGTACTTTCCAACCGGGATATTAATATTGCCTCTGCACCTGAAGCATCAATAAACAAATCCGCCTCGAGGATTTCACCGCTATCCAGGCGCAGCGACTTTATTTTTCCATCTGCAACAATTACGTCAGCTAGATTATTTTTATGGTGGACAACACCCAATTGCATAGCCTGACGAGCAACCACATTCAAATAGCCTAGGGCGTGCAAATGAAAACCGTATGTCGCGACCGAGAACTCTTCGGCCGCTTCGCTAAGGCTCAAATACTTCCCCTTTTGTGCCGCCATAGCCCCCAGCGAAAACTGTTCAAGCGGCACCCGCATCCCTTGTTGCCTGGCTTTAACCCAGGCTTGAAAAAAATCCAGATCTCCCAGATTAATAACCAATGTGTCATAAGGGAGAAGATAACTTGAGCCTGGGCCAGACCAATTTACAAAACGCTGAGCCAACACATATTGGGCGCCCGCAGCCTTAATCAATAGCGATTCATCCAGGCCCATTTTTTTCATCAACGCCTTATGGGATGGCAAGACCGCATAACAATCATTAGGGGTAAGTCGTGAGGGGAGTTCAACCAAATGAATCTCTATCGCGCGCTCCAAAGGCATGGACGCCGCCAGAACTCGCGCACTCATCCAGGCATCTGCATCGCGACCTAGAATAACTATTTTTTTAATTGAGTTGCTCACCTGAATCCCCTGCTACTAACTAGACGCTGGACAATAATCGCGAATAAATTGTGCATGACTTGGCATAATCGCCACGCGATCACCAATCTCACTCAACTGCGCCTGCAAATTTTTCGCAGCCTGCTCGAGAGAGATTCGCTCAACAAAAGGATCAACCCCCTCGGGAATCGCGCCCTGCCCCACCAGCACAGCTAGCCAGCTAGTCGGATTAAACAAACCAAATTTATAAGATTCCAAATAACCGCGATGACGAAATATTTGCAAGCGCTCACGCAATGAATCAGGAATCGGCATATCGCGACAATAACGCCAGAGTTCGCCTTGCTTACGCTGGTTTAAGTGGTAGTGCAGGATCAAAAAATCACGCACACGAGAATATTCCACATCCACAACACGATTAAATTCTTCAATTAGTGCAGGATCTGGCTGCTTTCCAGGAAACAGACGCAAGAGCTGAAAGATCGCCATTTGAATCAAATAAATACTGGTGGACTCCAGCGGCTCCAAAAACCCACTGGAAAGGCCTATCGCAACACAATTTTTTGTCCAGCTATTGCGATAGCGACCTGCCTTGAATTTAATTACTTTAGGGTTGCCAGCCGGCGCACCATTTAGATTGCCCAAAAGCGCGCTACTAGCCTCATCTTCACTAATAAACTCGCTGCAATACACATAACCATTTCCAGTGCGCTGCTGAAGTGGAATTCGCCACTGCCAGCCAGCACTTTGGGCTAGTGCACGGGTATAGGCCGGAAAATCTTGCAGCGGATCAGAGGCCACTGCCAAAGCACGATCACACAGCAGCCAAGGGGACCAGTCCTCAAAATCAGCGTTTAGGGTTTCTTTTAGCAGCAGGGAACGAAAGCCAGAGCAATCGATGAAATAGTCTCCACTCAAAATCTCACCAGACTCAAGGACAACAGATGCAATTACACCTGTAGACTCCTGCTGTGTTACCTGGGTAATTCTCCCCTCAACTCTCTTAACGCCACGCTCCTCTGCAAAACGGCGCAAATAACTGGCATATAACCCTGCATCAAAATGATAGGCATAGCTAAAGGTAGAGTTAATTTCTTTATGATCAGGAACTGGAAAATCAAACTTCCCCTTGCGGGCGGCCATAACTGCAAAAGAATAAGCTTCAAGTGATTGAGCCTGTTGCTGCCTATAGAGGCGCGCCCAGTGCTGATGAAAATCCACCCCTGCTAAGGGCTTACCAAATGCACCAAAGGGGTGAATATAAGAGG
>CBIMZH010000633.1:0-2110 GCA_966248255.1 uncultured Cellvibrio sp. | reverse complement strand
GAGTTGGCTGGCACTTGATCAAGGCGCAAATAAATCTCTTAGGGTGATTTATATTCCCTTGGACCGGGGGTTATTTGGCTATCAGCGGCTGGTGGTCCGGCGCGATATGCTGGCGCGCTTGTCGCAGGCCAGGGAGCTAGGTGCTTTGTCCGGGTTGACTGCTTGTGTTGGCGATAAAATGGATGTTTTTACCTCGGCCGGATTAAAAATTTATCGTGTGCTGGCATCGGAAAATATTTATCAGGCGCTGGCATCGCGCCGCTGTGATTATGCCCCGCGCGATTTTAATCAGTTGCGACAGGAGCAGCCCGATCGGCAAATACGCTATCCAGAATTGGTGGAGGTCAAGGGGCTGTTGCTGTATTTCCCCTACGCGCAATTTTATGCAGTGCGCAGCGAGGATGAGCCCCTGGCCAGTTGGATTGAACGCGGTTTGGCGCTAATGGAATTCAACGGTGAAATTGATCAGTACATGCAGAGTCACGCCTTTACCAAGGATTATTTCCCGCTGCAGCCGGCAGCAAAAATAATCAGCCTGAAAAACCCCACACTGCCATCCTCAGTGGATACCCATGACGCTCGCTATTGGCTGCAGCCGATAGATTTTCAGCCGCAACAATAAAAAAATCCGGGCGCTGCCCGGATTTTTTTATTGTGATTGTCTGGCCAGTTACCAGATTTTGACGCGCTCCTCTGGCGGCAGGTACATGGCATCGCCGGGTTGCACATCAAAAGCTTGGTAGAAGGCATCGATATTAGGCACTACACCATTGACGCGGTAGATGGCCGGTGAGTGGGGGTCAATTTTTAACAGGCGCGCGGTGGTTTCCGCGGTGGCCTTGGAGCGCCAGACTTGCGCCCAGCCCATAAACACGCGCTGTTCGCCGCTAAAGCCGTCGATCACCGGGCCTGGCTTACCCATCAGCGACAGCTGATAGGCCTTAAGTGCAATGCTTAAGCCGCCCAGGTCACCGATGTTTTCGCCCAGAGTGAACTGGCCGTTTACAAACTGATTGGGCAGCGGGCTGAATTTGTTGTACTGAGCCACCAGCTTACCGGTGCGGCCTTCAAACTTGCTCAGGTCTTCGCTGGTCCACCAGTCGCGCAGCTTGCCCTCGCCATCGTATTTTGCACCCTGATCGTCAAAGCCGTGGCCAATTTCGTGGCCGATCACCGCGCCAATTGCACCATAGTTCACCGCATCATCCGCGCTCATATCAAAAAACGGCGGCTGCAAAATGGCGGCGGGGAAAACAATTTCGTTCATCACCGGGTTGTAATAGGCGTTGACCGTTTGCGGTGACATGCCCCACTCGCTGCGGTCCACTGGTTTGCCCAGTTTGTCGAGCATATAGGCCACATCAAAAGCCTGGGTGTTGCGGATATTGCGCAGCAGCTGATCGGGGAAAACTTCCAGGGCGGAATAGTCGCGCCACTTGTCCGGATAGCCAATTTTGGTGGTGAACTGTGCAAGCTTGGCCAGCGCTGCCTGTTTGGTGTCGGCGCTCATCCAGTCGAGGTTGTTAATAGATTCGCCATAGGCCGTTTTTAAATTATCCACCAGGTGCAGCATGCGCGCTTTGGCCGCCGGTGGAAATTCGCGCTCGACATAGAGCTTGCCCAGCAGCTCGCCCAGGCTGCCGTTAAGCGAATCTACAGCGCGCTTCCAGCGCGGGGAATTTTCCGCCTGGCCAGCCAATTGTTTTTGGCGGAAGTTGAACTTGGCATCGACAAAATCCTTGCCCATATAGTTGGCGTAGGTGTCGAGCAACTGAAAGCGGAAATAGGCTTTCCAGGCATCCAATTTGATGCTGCTGGCCAGCTTGGTTAGCTGGGCAAAATAGCTGGGTTCCATCACGATTACCTGCTCTTGTGCAGGTATTTTTAAGGTGGCGAAATACACATCCCAGGGGAAACCGGGCATAAGTTTTTTCAACTCAGCCAGGCTGTATTTGTTGTAGGTTTTGGCCGCGTCGCGGTCGTCTTCTTTGGTCCACTGGTGTTTGGCCAGTTTGGTCTCCAGGGCGATTATGGCCTGGCTCTGCTGCGCGGCAGTTTGCTCGCCGCTCAGGCTCAACAGCTGGGTGATGTAGTCGCGGTACTGACCGAG
>CBIMZH010000632.1:0-2111 GCA_966248255.1 uncultured Cellvibrio sp. | reverse complement strand
TGGCTTGTGGCGCATTTAGCCTGGAGGCTGGTTTTAATTCAATTGGTGATGTGATTGGGGGCTACTGGCCGGAAATTTCCGCGATTCAGGTTTCTAGTGTCCAGTCTGTCGCTTGCAATCAGGCCTTAACCGCTTATCTGGCAGAGATGACCTCTGTATTGCCGATGTTTGCCCGAACTGAGCAAGCCTTTGGCCAATTAATTAATGGTTACAGGGACGGCTCTCGCCTTGGTGTGGATCGCTGGCTGGGTATGATTGCTGCCTGCCAGCGCTATGGTTGCGGATATATTTTATTGTCTGCTGGTACAGCGACCACGGTTGATCTGGTGCTGGCCAGTGGTGAACACCTTGGAGGCTATATTGGTCCGGGGTATCGAATGTTTATGCAATCTTTGGGGTTGGCTACAGCGGGGGTAAGGGCTGAGCCTGATGCGCTGCTTATTAGAGGGCCGGGGCGCTCGACTCAGGGGGCAGTTAGCTCGGCCTATGGGGCTATGATAGCTGGCTTGCTGGATCAGGCCGTCGAAGAATTCAGGTCGCGTCAGCAAGCGTTTAAGTTGATATTTACCGGCGGTGATGCCCAGCTACTTCAAAAGCAATTTTCCAGTGCGATTGTTTATGAAGATATGGTGCTTGATGGTCTCGAGGTTTATTTTGAAAAAATGGCAATTAGCGATTACTCGGGCGGGTTTAAGAGATAGGCATGAATCATGAGATTAATATTTTTTTTCCTGCTAGTAGCGAATCTGGCTTTTTTTATCCAGTCAAAATTTTTTACTTCCGGTGAGATAGCGCCCACGGCGGCGCCAGCTAAAGATGCTCTACCTGCCAATGGTGCTGGGCTAGTTCTGCTGGCTGAGTTGCCTGCGTCTGCAAAAGCCAATGATGCTTCGCACAAACGGGCAGAGGCCAAGTCTGGTCCGGATACTACTTCCTCCAAAGCCGAGCTTTGCACAATGGTTGGGCCTTATGTGCAGCTGTTGCACGCTGAGTATTTAATCGAAAATCTTTCCGCTCTGGGCGTAAAATCGCAGATCAGGAATATCGAAATCAACGATGGCGAAGTCTTTTGGGTGTACCTGCCGCCCGAACTCTCCGAAAAGGAGGCTTTGCGCCGACTCTATGAATTACAGAAAAAAAATATTGAAAGCTACATTATTAGTAAGGGTGATTTGGCTAATGGAATATCCTTTGGCCAATTTGCTGATAGCTTTGAGGCTAATAAGCGCGCGGAAGCTCTTAAGGCCCAAGGCTATAGTGCCGCAATTCGCTCAATGCCAAAGACAATAAAAGAGACTTGGGTGGTTTTGGAATCAGGTTCTGATGAAAAAATAAGCGACAAGGCCTGGTTGGGTTTGCTGGATTCACAAGATAACCTCGAAAAGAGACAAAATTTCTGTTCGGGTGTTGCGTCTCAATAAATGTTTCACTAGAATCTCGCCTCCACAATAAGCCGTGGTCAGAAAGGCTGGCGTAGCTCAGTAGGTAGAGCAGCTGACTTGTAATCAGCCGGTCGGGGGTTCAATTCCTCTCGCCAGCTCCATTTTTGATCAGGTTTTGTGTGTAGCTGTTTGAATTTATTGAAAAAAATAGGTTGACAGCTTGTGGGAAAGGCTAGAGAATGCCGCCCACTTTCGGCAGGGGTTCCCGAGCGGCCAAAGGGATCAGACTGTAAATCTGACGCGCGAGCTTCGGTGGTTCGAATCCACCCCCCTGCACCAATTTCTCTTCATGCTTCTATTTATAGCTAGGGTGAAGATCTGGAGTGAAGGCTCCGGTAGCAAGGCCAATATCTGATTATAGCGGGTATGGTTCAATGGTAGAACCTCAGCCTTCCAAGCTGATGGCGCGGGTTCGATTCCCGCTACCCGCTCCAAATTATTGAAACGGTTTTAAGCTCATATAGCTCAGTTGGTAGAGCACACCCTTGGTAAGGGTGAGGTCAGCAGTTCAAATCTGCTTATGAGCTCCATAATTTGCTGCGAAAGACAACTTTCGCGGCTTTTTTGTCTGTGTATAGAACTCTACGTCTGAGGAGGCGCTCGCAATGGCGAAGGAAAAGTTTGAACGTAACAAGCCCCACGTCAACGTGGGCACCATCGGTCACGTTG